>DATIOS010000079.1:0-4364 GCA_035472915.1 Thermoanaerobaculia bacterium | reverse complement strand
GCGGTAGAGGCGCTCGAAGCATTGGCCGAAGTACGGTTCCAGGTGGGGACGGATGAGGTCTTTCAGGGCCCGGTCCGCCCTCATGTGGCGGATGTAGCTGGTGCTCGGGAAGATGAAGCGAAACCAGAAGCGCAGCAAGGGGTCCGCCAAGTCGTAGTGGACGGAGCGCGCCGAGGGAGGCTCGCCGGTCAAGGGATAGCGCCGCTCGACGTAGCCAAGCTCCTGGAGCTGTTGAAGGTAGTAGGAGAGGGCGCGAGGGTCCTGGCCGGCCTGCTTGGCGATGGCATGGACGGTGGTGTTCCCGGCCGCCGGCGCCGTCCCTGGCCTCGGAAGGTTGAGACGTCCCGCCTTCCATAGTCTGCGAACCGCGGCGTGAACGGACTGGGAGCGTCTCTACAGAATCGATTGAGGACGATCCAGACCGGCGGGATATCCTCTATAGATGATCCCCGAGACCTTCCTCCAACTCGCCGTGGCCCTGGGGCTGGGGTTACTGGTCGGGTTGCAGCGGGAGCGGATGGACTCCTCCATCGCGGGGATCCGGACGTTCGCGCTCATCACGCTGTTCGGAGCGGTCGCGGCCCATCTGGGGCAGGTGTTTGGCGGGTGGGTGGTGGCGGCGGGGCTGGTGGTGGCGGCGGCGTTCGTGGTGTCGGGGAGCTTTACCCGGCTGGCGGCGGGGGAGGCGGACCCGGGGCAGACGACGGAGTTCACGGCTGTCCTTATGTATGGGGTGGGCGCTTGGGTCGTGGTTGGGGGAATGCCGGTGGCCGTCGCGCTCGGGGGCACGGTGGCGGTGCTGCTGAACCTGAAGGAGCCTCTGCATCAGTTCGTGGGGAAGATCGGGGAGGGCGATCTCAAGGCGATCATGCAGTTCGTCGTCATCGCCCTGGTCATCCTTCCCATTCTGCCGGACCGGACGTTTGGGCCTTACGGAGTCCTCAATCCTTTCCAAATCTGGTGGATGGTGGTCCTCATCGTGGCCCTCTCGATGGCGGGCTATGTCGCCTTCAAGCTCTTCGGAGCGAATGCCGGGGCGGTGCTCTCCGGAGTGTTCGGCGGCGTCATCTCGAGCACGGCGACGACGGTGACCTATGCACGCCGCGCCAAGGAGGACCCGAAGAGCTCCCGGCTCGCCGCCCTGATCGTGATGATCGCCTCGACGGTGGTCTTCGTCCGCGTGCTGGTGGAGATTGCGGTGGTGGCCCCGGACCGCTTCGTCGACCTGGCGCCGCCCATCGCCGCCATGCTGGGAGTGGCGGCGGTACTTTCCGCGACGCTCTGGCTCGGGGCGCGACGCGATCCGTGCGCTCCGCCCGAGGCCGAGAACCCGGCGCAACTCAAGTCGGCCCTGATCTTCGGCATCATCTACGCGGCGGTCCTCGTCGCCGTGGCCTTCGCCCGCGCACAGTTCGGCAGGACCGGTCTGTTCACCGTCGCCCTCCTTTCCGGCCTCACCGACATGGACGCCATCACCCTCTCGACCGCGCGGCTGGTGAGTGGGGGAGGGCTCGATCCCGGCACCGGCTGGCGGGCGATCCTGCTGGCGGCTCTCTCGAACCTGGTGTTCAAGGCGGGCGTCGTGGCGTTTCTCGGCAGCCGGCGACTGCTGGGGCGGATCGCTTTGCTCTTTGGTGTGGCGGTGGCGGGGGGCGGGGTGATTTTTTGGTTGTGGCCGTGACGCCCCTTTCCCAACGGCCGATTCGCCTAGCGTAGGGGCGGGTCTGGACGGTGGGTTGGGGGCTCGACCCGCCCTGCACCTCTGCACGCCGAGGCATCACCAGAGCGACGCCATCCCCCAAGGGCGGGTCGAGCCCCCGCCCGCCCGTCCAGACCCGCCCCTACGCTAAGCAACTCCCGGTTATGGGAATGTCCAGCTCCCCAGGAATATCCCTTGCCCCCGAAAAAGTTGTATGCTCCGCGCAGACGCCCGGATCGGGTCGGACAGGTGAGTGCCCCGCTTGGAGTGTGGGTAGGGGACTCAGACCGCCGGCTCTTGCGGAGTTGGGGCTTCCGGCTTATACTGCGCGTCCCGCTGGCCGAACGGGAAGGTCCAGTTGCGCGAGGGTGTTGACTCGCGGTTGGCTTCTCGATTAGACTCCGCGGGTTCTACACCGCCGATGGTCCCGCCTGGGACGGGGGCGGTAAAAGTCTTCAAGCCGAAGACATACCCTGAACACCGTTCGGGGCCGGAGTTTGGGCCGTTAACCCATCTTCGTGTGGGTAGCGGGCTAGTTGTCGCTCCGCGGAGCAATTGTCGCTGACAAGCGGCTAACAAGCGAAGGAACATCGGGTCGAGGAGATCTGGACGCATGCCTACGATTCATCAATTGGTGCGCAAGGGACGTGACCGCGCGGAATCCAAAACGAAGAGCCCGGCGCTGCAGGGTTCGCCCCAGAAGCGCGGGGTCTGCGTGCGCGTCTATACCCAGACGCCCAAGAAGCCCAACTCGGCGCTGCGCAAGGTGGCCCGCGTGCGGCTCACCAACGGCATCGAAGTGACCACCTACATCCCGGGCGTCGGCCACAACCTGCAGGAGCACTCCATCGTGCTGATCCGCGGCGGCCGCGTGAAAGATCTTCCGGGCGTTCGCTATCACGTCATCCGGGGCACGCTCGACGCGGTCGGCGTGCAGAACCGGCGGCAGGGCCGCTCCAAGTACGGCGCCAAGCGGCCGAAGTCCTAAGGAGTCATCTAGACATGCCCAGGCGTAGAGAAGTCCCGAAACGCGAGATCCTGCCGGATCCGCTCTACAACTCGCAGCTCGTCACCAAGTTCGTGAACGTGGTGATGAAGGACGGCAAGAAGTCGGTGGCCGAGCGCATCCTGTACGCCGCGCTGGACGCCATCAAGGTGAAGACCAACGACGATCCGATGAAGGTCTTCAAGAAGGCCATCGAGAACGTCAAGCCCGCGGTCGAGGTGAAGTCCCGGCGCGTCGGCGGCTCGACCTACCAGGTCCCCGTCGAGGTGCGCCCCTCCCGCAAGCTGGCGCTGTCGATGCGCTGGATCATCAACACCGCCATGTCGCGCGGCGAGAAGACGATGCGCGCGCGCCTCGCCGGCGAGCTGCTCGACGCCTCCGAGAACCGCGGCGGCGCCATCAAGAAGAAGGAAGACACGCACCGCATGGCGGAAGCCAACAAGGCGTTCGCCCACTACCGCTGGTAGTTGCCCACCCCCCAAGCAAACCTCACAAGACATACTTACAAAATACTAGACCAGCGAGCGAAAGAAGTCAGACCATGGCACGGCAAGTTTCTCTGAAGGATACGCGCAACATCGGCATCATGGCCCACATCGATGCCGGGAAGACGACGACCACCGAGCGCATCCTCTTTTATACGGGTGTGAACTACAAGATCGGCGAGGTGCACGAAGGCACCGCCACCATGGACTGGATGGTGCAGGAGCAGGAGCGCGGTATCACCATCACCTCCGCCGCCACCACCTGTTTCTGGAAGAAGCACCGCATCAACATCATCGATACGCCCGGCCACGTGGATTTCACGGCCGAGGTGGAGCGCTCGCTGCGCGTGCTGGACGGCGCCGTCGCCGTGTTCGACTCGGTGGCCGGCGTCGAGCCCCAGTCCGAGACGGTGTGGCGGCAGGCCGACCACTACCGCGTGCCCAGAATCGCCTTCGTCAACAAGATGGACCGCATCGGCGCCGACTTCGACCGCACGGTGTCCATGATGCGCACCCGCCTGGCGGCCAACCCGGTGGTGATTCAGATCCCCTGGGGCCGCGAGGAGAACTACAAGGGCATCATCGATCTGATGGAGATGAAGGGCATCTCCTATCCGGACGAGAGCATGGGCGCCGACTACCAGCTCGTGGACATCCCCGAGGAGTATCTCGACGCCGCCCACAAGATGCGCGAGCAGATGGTCGAGGTGATCTCGGAGACGGACGACGAGCTGCTCGAGAAGTACCTGTCGGGCGAGGCGGTCTCCATCGACGAGCTCAAGGCGGCCCTGCGGCGGGCGACGATCACCAACAAGGTGCAGCCCGTCATCTGCGGCAGCGCCTTCAAGAACAAGGGCGTGCAGACGCTGCTCGACGCTGTCGTCGACTACCTGCCGTCGCCCCTCGACATCCCGGCCATGGAGGGGATCGAGCCCCACAGCGAGCAGAAGGTGGCCCGCCCGGCCGACGACAGCGCACCGTTCGCGGCCCTGGTGTTCAAGATCATGAGCGACCCGTTCGTGGGCCAGCTCGTTTTCTTCCGCGTCTACTCAGGCCGCCTGAAGGCCGGCTCCAACGTGCTCAACGCCTCCAACGGTCGCAAGGAGAGGATCGGCCGCATCCTGCGCATGCACGCCATCCGGCGCGAAGACGTCGACGAGGTCTTCACCGGCGA
>DATIOS010000078.1:0-1512 GCA_035472915.1 Thermoanaerobaculia bacterium | reverse complement strand
GAGGAACGACCGCCGGGTCACGTCGAACCGCTTCAGGGCCTCGAGCTCCAGCTTGACGTAGTCGTAGTCGCCGCCATAAGGAAAACCGTAGGTCACGGCGCCCGTGAACCCGTAGCCGCCCGGACCGATCTCGCGGAAGGCGGAGAACAGCCGCTGGGTCTGCGCCCGTGGCTCACCGACGATGGCGTTCGAGCGGCCGTCCTCAGGGGTGCCGAACTGATAGGCGTAACGGATGAAGGTGTTGGTGGCGCCGAGGCGCAGCAGCCGGTCCACCTCCGTCGGCTTGTTGGTGCTGATGCGGTCGAACTCGGCCAGGAACGAAGTGCGCTGGTTGTAGCTGTGCGGCCACTGGAAAAGCACCAGCGAGCCGCGCACGCGGTCGAAATCGTTGGTGACGTTCTGGTCGATGCGGTCGAAGCTGATGGAATCGAAAACCGTGATCTGGGTCGTCCGCCGCAGGCTGTAGTACTTGTAACGGAGGAAGGCCGTGATGTCGCCGTTGATGAAGTTGTATTTTACCTGGCCTTCAAAAAATACCTCGTTGATCAGCCGGCTGACCCGCAGATCGAGATCGCCTTCCGGGAAGAAGACGTCAAGGCGAGGCAGAAAGCGTTCCTCCGGAGGTTTCAGCGCCTCGTTGCCGGGCTGAGCGGCGCCCGGAGCCGGCGGCTGGGCTGACGCAGCTGGCGTTGGTTCCGGCGGCGGTGCTGGCGTGACCTCCACCGGCTCGGAAACCGGGTCCGGCATGACCTCCGGCGGTTGAGCTCGAGCAGGCAGAGATCCCAAGGCGGCGAGGAGGGTCGCGGTGAAGGCGAGGCGACGAAAGCTTGCCATTGGAGTGATTCTAGCCGCGCCGCGCGCGAGTAACCTGGCGCGCCCAGGATGAATTTCAACGGTGAAGAATCTGGTCGACCCTGGAGAGGAAGGTCTTGCTCTGATTGGGACCGAGCGCGGCGGAGACCACCTTCTCCTCGGCCCGCACGAGGTCGAGGATGGCCTCGACGCCGCGGCCGGCGTCCATCTCGGCCTTGCTCATTCGGAACGGGATGTCCAGGTCGCTCTGGCGGCTGTGGCCGGAGAGAAGCTCGCGGGCCTGGCCGTGGATGCGCTCGGCAACGGCGGCGAGCTCCTCGGGAGACTGGCCGTGCAGGCGCTCGGTGTGCAGGCGGCTCAAATCCTCGTTCAAGCTCACCAGCCCGGAGGTGATGAGGCCGTAAAGCAGCTTGCAGACCTCGAAGGGGCTCATGCCCAGGCCGACGGCGACCTCCTCGATCGTCCGCCGCTCGTCGATCTTGCAGATCAGCGCCCACTCCTGGGGCGTCAGCGAGACCGAGGTGGTGGTGGCCTGGTGGGTGAAGACGGGCACCAGGCGGGTCGAGGGGATGCGCTTGGAAAGGATCTGCCACTCGTCGATCCGCCGCGCCGCCTCCATCAGGAGGTTGGTGTTGGACTTCTGGATCGTGGTGACCTCGGTCTCCTGGCCGGGAGTGAAGACGAAATCCCCTTCCGGCC
>DATIOS010000077.1:0-2569 GCA_035472915.1 Thermoanaerobaculia bacterium | reverse complement strand
CAACCCACGCTCTCCGAACTGAAGCGACACAGTCGGCACTGGCCCTCGCCTCCGAGCAATCTCGACAGCGTCGCCCGCGTCGGCGCCGAGGTTCCCGCTCGACCAGCGTGAGCGGCAGTCGCCGAGGTTCTTGTCGGTCGCTCGATCCGCCCACGCCAGCAAACGCGCCGCGCTGTCGCTCTCGGACCCCACCAGCCGTCCGCGCTTGCCCTCACGAGGCTTGCGAGATGGACGAGCAGCGGCGCTGTCGCGTGACGCCTCCTTTCTCAAGGAGCGGCAGCGCGCCGGCCTTGCCGTCACGCTGCTGAGGTCACGGACATTGACGACTTCTCCTTTGCCTACGCGAGCGGCAGCGCGTGTTAGCGGAGATCGATCAAGTCAGCAAGCGCCGGCAGGCTCAAGGGTGTGGCTCTTCTGAAGGGACCTCGAGGACGAGCTGACTTGATGGTGAATGACCCGTAGATACGGGGGTTTGGGCTGTCACATAGGACGGCGGGTTGCCGCTTGGCGACGGTCAGCTGGTGGTGAGTGGCTGGGTTGCGGGGGTTGGGCGTGCTCAGGCCGCGTTTTTGAGGGGATTGGATGGCCTGGACGGGGCTGCCGGGGTCGCCGGGCGGCCCCGAGGACTTCGGATGAGGGGTGTCGAAGTCGGCGTTGTTCATGTCCTACGTCGACCACGGAGGTGGCCAACGTGACCGCCGATCTCGACACCCTTGGTGGCGAACTTTACGCCTCTGGCGCTGAAGTCCTGCCTTCCGGGCGGGCTGGTAGTGATGATGCAGTGGGAGGTGGGGAAGGCTGCGCCGGCGGACGGGGCGTTGAGGCCGCGCGGGCGGGCTTCGGCGCGAGCCGGGAGCAGTTCGAGTCGCTGGTGAGCTTCTTGGATGGGACGGACGCCGCTGGGCTCTCGCACGCTGAGTTAGAGGAACGTCTTGACCGAGACGGGCGGGAGCTGTTGCGGCGGCTGCTTGATGATCATCTGGCGTTGCGCGCGGTCCGCGAGCCGCGCCTTGAGCAGGTAGTCGGTGATGAGGGGGTGGCGCGCGGCCGAGTGGAGCCGGGTCACGCCCGCATACTTGAGACCGTGTTCGGCGCGGTGACGGTGGAGCGGCTCGCTTACCGGGCGCCGGGCCTGGGGAACCTGCACCCCGCCGACGCGGCGCTGAACTTGCCGGTCGAGCGTCACTCCCACGGGCTGCGCAAGCTGGCCGCCCTGGAGGCCGCGCGCGGCAGCTTCCAGGACGCGGTCGACGCGATCGGGCGCCAGACCGGGCTGGGGCTCGGAAAGCGCCAGGTCGAGGAGCTCGCCGGGCTCGCCGCGATCGACTTCGAGGACTTCTATGAGGCCAGGCGCCCGAAGCGATCAAAGTCCGATCAACTGTTGGTGCTCTCGGCCGACGGCAAGGGGATCGTGATGCGCCCCGACGCGCTACGCACCGGCACCGCCGCCAGACGTGCCCGCGCGGGCCCCAAGCCCAAAGCGAGGCTGGCAGGCGGCGAGAAGCTCAACTGCAAGCGGATGGCGGAGATCGGCGCGGTCTATGACGCGGTCCCGGCGCCTCGCACCCCGGCCGACATCCTTGCCCGCGACGACGGCCACGAGCCCGCCGCCGGCCCGGTCGCCGCCAACAAGTGGCTGACCGCCAGCATCGTCAAGAACACCGGCACCGTCATCAAACACGTCTTCGACGAGGCAGACCGACGCGACCCCAAACACCGCCGCACCTGGGTCGCGCTCGTGGACGGCAACAACCACCAGATCCAACGGATCAAAGCCGAGGCCAAGGCCCGCATGGTCAAAGTGACGATCATCGTTGACTTCATCCACGTCCTCGAATACCTGTGGACCGCCGCCGGCAGCCTGTTCCCCAACCTGAACCCCGCCGAGTGGGTTCACCTCCAAGCGACCAGGGTGCTCGAAGGACACGCCACCAAGGTCGCCCGCACGATCCGCCGCACCGCCACCAACCGCCGCCTCGACCCAGCAACCCGCAAGCTCGCCGACGATGCCGCCAACTACCTGACCAGCAAGGCCCCCTACCTCGATTACCCCACCGCCCTGGCCAACGGCTGGCCGATCGCGACCGGGATCATCGAAGGCGCCTGCAGACATTTAGTCAAGGACCGGATGGACATCACAGGCGCCCGCTGGGGACTCGCCGGCGCCGAAGCCATCCTCAAGCTCCGCGCCCTCAAAGCCAACGGTGACTTCGACACGTACTGGGACTACCACCTCGCCCAAGAACGACACCACGTCCACGAAGCCCGCTACCACGATCACGTCATCCCAAGCGTCACATGACCGCCACCCCCGGGTCCCTTCAGAAGAGCCACACCCCCTCGAGAAACACCTCCCACTTCTCCTCCGGCGACAGCTGCCGACGCTTGCGCCGCTTGCCGTTCTCCATCACTCCGTCCTCCTGGTTCAGGGCCCGGACAGCCTCCCAGGATTAGGTTGAAAAACAGCGGCAGCTCTATCGCAAGCTCAGACGCAAACCAGAGAGCAATACCGCGGCTGTCGTCGCGAAGGCCTGAGCGCGTAGCGCGAGGGGCTTTGCGGCGATAGCCG
>DATIOS010000076.1:0-2655 GCA_035472915.1 Thermoanaerobaculia bacterium | reverse complement strand
CGAGGAAGTCCGGCTGCACGTCCGCCAGACCGAGGCGGTAGCGCGGGTCGGAGAACGTCTCGACCACACCGCGCAGCTTGGCTGGGTTTATGTCGCGCTCGCCGTTGCGCTCGGCCGCACGCGCAACGCCCGGGACTTCTGGGTGGCGGGGCAGGGGCTGGGAGTGCTGTTCACCGGCCTCGCGACGATGGCGGCAGCGTTTTCCGGCTTCGTCTTCCTGGGCGGGCCGGGGCTGACCTACCGCATCGGTCTCACCTCGCTGTTCATCAACCTGTCGGTGGGATTCACTCCCGCGCTTCTGGGCTGGACGGTCGCCAAACGACTGCGCCTGCTGGCCGAGGTGCGGGAGGTCTACACGATTCCGGACGCCATTCTCGCCCGCTACGGCAGCCGCGCGGCGTCGGGCGCGGCGGCGGTCGCCGTGCTGGTGGGCTCCGTGGGCTATCTCGGCGCTCAGCTCCTGGCGCTGGGAACGCTGCTCGAAGCCGTCCTCGGCCTGCGGGCTTCGCTCGGAGCCTGGGGCTTTCCGGTCGCGGTCGCCATCGGCCTCTCAGTGCTGCTGTTCTACGGCGTGGCCGGCGGCATGATGGCCGGCGTTTATACGGACGTCTTCCAGGGCACGCTCATGCTGCTGGCGGCGGTGGCGGTGTTTTGCTACGCGATGAGCGCGGGCGGGGGATGGGGACATGTCGTCCACAGCATCGCCGCCTCGCCCTGCTTCGGACGGCAGTTCCTGGAGCCGCTGGGCAAAACGCCGGCCCTGACGGCGCTCGGATTCTTTTTCGTCTTCGGCCTCGGCGTCCTCGGACAGCCCCACATGCTGCACAAGTTCTACATGATTCGCGATCCGCGCCGCTTGAAGTGGCTGCCCCTGGTGCTGGGGGGCTCGCAGGTGCTCTGCCTGCTGATCTGGCTGGGCCTCGGGCTGGCCGTTCCAGCTCTGGTGGCGCAGGGGAGGCTCGCGCCGCTTCTTAAGGCCGACGACGCGACGCCGGCCTTTCTGCTCGGCTTCGCTCCCGAGCCGCTGGCCGGACTCGCCGTGGCGGGGATCCTGGCCGCCATCATGTCCACGGCGGACTCCTTCACCAACCTTGGCGCGGCGGTCGTCGTCCGCGATCTTCCCAAGGCCCTGGGCCGGCAGCTTTCGAGGGAGCTGCTCTGGGGCCGCATCGCCACGGTGGGAGTGACCCTCGCCGCAGCTTTACTCGCGGTGTTCTACAACGATCTGATCGCGCTGTTGGGGACCTTCGCCTTCGGCACCTTCGGCGCCGCCCTGGCCCCGTCGCTGGCGATAGGGCTCAACTGGAAACGGGTCACCGCCAAGGCGGCCACGGCTTCGATCGTCACCGGCACGGTGCTTTGCCTCGGCCTTGAGATCCTGGGCCGCCAGAAGATCCTGCCGCACGTTTCCGGTCCGTTGCCCGCGGCCATCGCTCTCGCAGCTTCCTTCACCGTGCTGCTGGCGGTGACCGTGTTGACTGGCTGGCGCCGTACACCGAACCTCGACGACGACGTGCTCGCGGTGATGGAGGCCTGACATGGCGGAATCCGGCGCCGTCCGTTTCCTCGTCAATCCCGCTGCCGGCCGCGGCACGGGGAGGGCCCATGTCGACCGCATCCGGGTGCTGGCCTCCCGGCACGGCGCGGGCTTGGTAGTGACGCGGAAGGTCTCTGATCTCTGGGAGCAGGCGCGGCGGGCCGCCGAGGATGGCGTCGAGCGGCTGCTGGTGGCCGGCGGCGACGGCACGATGCACCTTGCCATCCAGGGCTTGGCCGGCACGCAATGCGCCCTCGGCGTGATCCCGCTGGGCACGGGCAACGACTTCGCGGGGACGCTGGCGATTCCGCCCGAGCTCGAGCCGGCGGTCGAGCGAGCGATCACGGGAGAGATCCGCAGCCTCGACCTTCTCCGCGTCGGGGATGTGTTCTCGGTGAGCTATGCGGGAGTGGGCTTCGATTCAGAAGTCACCCGCTTCGCCAACGAGGGAGTGAAGTTTCTGCGCGGCCCCCTCGTCTACTTCTACTCCGTGATCCACACCCTGATCACCTTCGAGCCGCCGTGGATGCGGGTGGTCCACGACGGCGGCACCTTCGAGGGGAAGGTGATGTTCGCCGTGGTCAACAACCTTCCACGTTTCGGCGGCGGCATGCGCATCGCTCCCGACGCGAAGATCGACGACGGCCTGCTGGACCTCGTCATCGTCAAGGAAGTTCCGAAACCCGTATTGCTTTCGATCTTTCCCAAGGTCTACACCGGCAAGCACGTCGGCCACCCGGCGGTCCAGATCGTCCGCACCACGAGGGCCGAGATCACGATCGACCGCGCGATGACGATGTATGGCGGCGGCGAGCCGCTGCGGCCGATGGCGGCGGGAGAGGCGGTGACGGTGGAGGTGGTACCGGGGGGGTTGCGGGTAGTGGGGTGAAACCTTAGAGGCGGATTCGTAGAATGGGACCGTCATCAACAGAGCGTCGACTTCAGGATCGTCGACTTTCCTTAAGCCTAGCTAGCTAGGAGCCTCTCAGAAAACCTTCCACCGGCCCAACGGGCCGGGAGACCCAAGCCCAGGGCTGAGGCCGAAGGCCGATGCCCTGGGATTCATCCACCGCGACATCGCGCTCGAGACCACCCCCGACGGCGCCCTGTACGACGCG
>DATIOS010000075.1:0-7586 GCA_035472915.1 Thermoanaerobaculia bacterium | reverse complement strand
CTCCCACTCCGTTCGAGCAACTCGCGAACCTCGACCGTCGGGTCCACGAGCCGACCCGCCTCGCCATCCTGGCAGCGCTCTCGGCCTGCGAACGGGCCGACTTCCTGTTCCTACAAGGGATCACCGGTCTTACCAAGGGGAACCTCTCCTCGCATCTCTCCAAGCTCGAGGAGGGTGGGCTGGTCGAGATCGAAAAGCGTTTCGTGGCGAAGAAGACACAGACTCTCGCTCGCCTGAGCCGCGCCGGCCGGGAAGCGATCGAAGGCTATTGGAAGGAGATGGAGTCGCTACGCGAGAGTGCCGCTGGCTGGCAGCTACAGAACGCGGCGCTGGTGCCGGGCTAGCGAAAGTCCAACAACTCCCACCCCAGCTCCCGAAACAACCGGCGGGTGAGCGGCAGCGGCAGGCCCACGACGTTCGTGTAGTTGCCGTGGACTTCCTCGACGAGCAGGGCGCCGAGGCCTTGAATGGCGTAGGAGCCGGCTTTGTCCAGGGGCTCGCCGGTGGCGACGTACCATTCGATCTCTTCGTGGGTCAGGGCCGTCATGCGAACCCGAGAGCTTTCCAGGGCCGATGTGCGCCGATTGCGGCCAGGCTCTTCGAGGGCAACTCCGGTGAGAACGGTGTGCTCGCGGCCGGCGATCCTGGCCAGCATGCGGCGAGCGTCTTCCGGGTCCCGGGGCTTGCCCAGCAGCTCGCCGTCGATCACCACCACCGTGTCCGCCGCCAGCACCAACTCTCCGGGCGCGGCCTGAGCCGCCGCTTTCTCGCGGGCGAGACGCAGGACCGTCTCCTCCGGCGGCTCGCCGGCTCCGGGAGTCTCGTCCAGGTCCACAGCGCGGACGGTAAAACGCAGGCCGAGGCCGGAGAGCAGCTCGCGCCGGCGGGGAGAGCCTGAGGCGAGGATGAGGGAGGGAAGGGCGCTCAGGGGTGGTTTCTCAGGGGTGGTTCTCAGGGGTAATAGCCCCGAAGAGTCTTGGCTTCGAGGCCGGGACGGGCGAGCTTGACCTCCACGGTGCGGAACTTCTCGGCGTCGCCCGGCTCTCTCTCCTTGGTGGATTGATAGGCGAGGAGATACTGCGACCGCAGCTCGCTCTGGATGGTGTCGTAGATCCGCTCGAGCTCGCTGGCCTTCTGAATGAAGAAGAAACGGCCGCCCGTCTCGTCCGCCAGGCGGGAGAGCTTGAGGCGGACGTCAGCCTCCTGGGTGGAGAGGTTGATTCCCACCGTGTAGATCGAGACGCCGCTCCGACGGGCGTACTCCAGGGCGTCGCTGAAGGAGTAGTGGCTCCCTTCGTCCTTGCCGTCGGAGAGCAGGATGATCGCCCGTTTCCCCTTGATGCCTCCAAAGTAGTAAAGGGAATAGATGATGCTGTCGTAGAGCGCGGTGTTGCCGTCGGCCTTGAGCCCGGCGAGACCGCCGGCCAGCACCGTCTCGTCGTTGGTGAAGCGGACGGCCAGGGTCGGCTGGCCGCTGAAAGTGATGACCGACGCGCGATCCTTCGGGGTGATCACCTTCTGGAAGAAGCGCAGCGCTCCTTTCACCGCCTCGTCGAGCTTCGAAGCCTCGCTCATGGAGGACGAGGTATCGAGCAGGATGCCGGCGTAGATGGGCACGTCCTTCACCAGCTCGAAGCGCCGGACCTGCTGCGGCGCGCCGTCCTCGGCGACGGAGAAGTCCTCCTTCTTCAGTCCCTGGACCGGCTTGCCCTTGCCGTCCACCACCGAGGTGTAGAGCTCCACGAACTGGACGTCCACGTGGCCGGTGAGCTCCGGCGCGTTGACCAGCACCGTGCTCTCCGTCGAGTTGCCGTCGTCAAGGAACGCGACGGCTCGCACCCAGGTGATGTCCTTGCGCTGCGGCAGGAAGATCGGTTGGGTGAACGGAGGCTGGTAGAGGGTCGCAACCCGGTCGTCGTTGAGGTAGATCTCCACCCGGTCCAGCTTGTCCCCTTCCGGCACGTCGACCTGGGCCTGAGCGCGCAGGCTCGACTTATAGACCTTGCCAGGTTGGGGCTCCACCAGACGCACGGCGAAGCGGTGGGGACCGGCGTTGAGCTCGATCTGATCCTCGGCCACTTTCTTGCCGGCGCCGTCCAGAGCCAGGGCTTTCAGCGTGTGGACGCGAGGCTGGATGCCGAGGTTCAGCTCGACGCTGTAGGGCGGCCTGCCCTTGGTGAGCACGGGCCTGCCGTCGAGCTCGAAGCTCACCTTCACGATGCCGGTTCCGTTGGCGAGGGCCTCCACCCTCGCCTTGCCGGTGATCAGTCCCGGTGGCGGTGGCAGGAGGCGGAGCGTCTGCTCGTCCGCGGCGGCACTTGGCGAAGGGCCGGGCGTGGCTGGCGTGGCCGCCGTGCTCAAGGTGGCGTTGGCCTCGGCCAGGGCCGCCGCTGGAGCCGCGGTCGCCGGAACGGCCGTAGGCGAGGGCGCGGTAGCCACGACCGTTACGACCGGTACCTCCAGCTCCCTTTGCTCGCGGAAGTAGGTTTTGCTCGCCGTGTCCTCGATCTTCAGCACCAGGGAGTAGCTTCCCGGGCGCAGGAAGCGCTGGAAGACCAGGGGAATCTTCCCCTCTGCCACCTCGGACTCCTGGATGGCGAAGCGATAGCGGAAGTGCTCGAAGAGCTCGTCCTTGTTGAGCACCTCGCCGTCGACGGTGAAGACATAGCTCGCCGTCGGGCTGCCCTCGATCCGCTCCAACTTGACCGCCTCCCGCGGCACGGTCACCAGAGCCTGCACCACCGTGCGGCTGCCGAAGCGGCCGGGGAAGGAGAGGTCCACCTGGGCGGGGAAGGTCGCAGCGCCCTCTGGGAGCTCCGTCCCGTAGGAGGAGAAGGTGGACAGCCATTCCTCGCCCGGCTTGGGGATGAGCTTCTGGGAGGCCTCCACCCGCCGCCAATCCAGGGCCTCAGCCAAGCGGGAGGCGATGTCCTCTCCCCGCGAGCACAGCTCGGCGATGGCCCGATAACCCTGGGACGGGTTGTCCACCGGCACCCGCATGTCGGCGGAAAGGAGGGGCGAAAGGCCGTCGTTCGGAGACCAGAGCTTGAAGTTCGCGCGCCCATAGGCAATGAACACCAAGCTGAACGAGCCGCGGATGCGCTCGGTTCCCGGGTAGGACCAGATCTCCAGTGGCATCAGCACTTCGCAGTGGACGGGGAACACCTCGGCGGGCTCGCCGTTGAACAGCAGCATGCGGGCGCGGTCGTCCGAAACGCCGCCAAAGCGCTCGCGGGCGATCGCGACCCGTTGCTCCCAGCGATCCTTGAGCTCGTTCTGGGGCGTCTGCGGGAACGGGTCCCGCACCTCCCAGAACCGGCGCATGAAGGTGTCGCGCTGGTAGTCCTTCTTCAGGGCCACGAAGACCGCCTTCTCCTTGGGACTGATGAGCAGCGCCACGTCCTCGAGCCACCGCTGGTAGCGGGGCTCCAGGTCCGCGGGCGAGGTCTGAGCGATGAGGATCTGAGCGAAGGCAAAGAAGGCGAGGAGGAGGAAAACGATCGATCGGCGGAGAAACATCGGTGGCGATCCTACCTTATCTACATAGATTCGCCGGAGAGGTCCCCCGCCCAAGACCCTCACCCCTGCCCCTCTCCCGACCACCCCATCCCCCTCCCCGGGAGAGGGGAACCCGGCTGGGGCGGTCTTGCTGTTCTCCCTCTTCTCCCGGTGAGGGGGTCGAGGGGGTCGGGAGAAGAGGGCCGGGGTGATGAGGGTCTTGGGAGGGGGGCCCCTCTGAGGCAGCAAAATTAGCGCCCATCACGGGGACTCTTCACGGGTAATACCCGCGGATCGTCTTGGCCTCCAATCCCGGTTTGACCACCTTCAGGTCCACCGTACGGAATCCGGGGTCCTTGCGCAGGGTGGCGGACTGGTAGGCGATCAGGTACTGGGAGCGCAGCTCTTCCTGGATCGTCGAGTAGATGCCCGGCAGCTCGGCCGCGTCCTTGGGGAAGAACGCCCGCCCGCCGGTCTCCTCGGAGAGCCGGCTGAGCTTCTTCTTCTCCACGTCCTCGCCCAGGCCGATGGTATAGACCGCGACGCCGGCCCGGCGGGCGAACTCCAGCGTCTCCTCCCAGGTGAAGCGGCTCCCCTCGTCCCGGCCGTCCGAAAGCAGGAGGAGGGCTCGCCGGCCCCTCAAGCCGTTGAAGGTGTAGAAGGAGTAGACCAGACTGTCGTAGAGGGCTGTGCCGCGCTCGGCCTTGAGGCCGGCGAGTCCGCCTGCGAGATCCTTCAGGTCGCGGGTGAACTTCACCACCAGGTTCGGATGATCGTTGAAGGTGATGATGGCCGCCCGGTCCCGGGGCTGGACCGTCCCTTCGAGAAACCGCAGGGCCGCTTCCTGCGCTTTGGGCAGGCTTTTCTCCATGGAGGCCGAGATGTCGATCGCCACCGCGGCGTGAATCGGCATGTCGGTGACGCGGTCGCAACGCACGATCTGCTGGTGGGCGCCGTCCTCGGTGACGCCGAAGTCCTTGGCCGCCAGCCCCGCGGTGACGGGATGGCCGTCGTGGTCGAGCACCGTCGTATAGAGCTCGACCAGGTCGACGTTCATCTCCTCCAGATTCTCCGGCGCGTTGACGAAGACGACGCTCTCCGTGGAATGGCCATCGGTGAGATAGGCCACCGCCCGCACGTAGGCGACGGGCTCGCCGTGGGGGAGGACCACGGGGTGGACGTAAGGCGGCTGGAAGAGCGTGGCGATCTTCGACTCGTTGAGGAAAAGCTCCACCCGCTCGATCCCTTCGCCCTCCGGCGCCTCGACCTCGGCGCGCGCGAGGAGGCTCGACTCGTAGCGCTTTCCCTTCTGCGGCTCCGCGAGACGGACGCGGAAACGATTGCCGGCGGCATTGATCTGGAGCTCGTCCGAGGCGAGGATCTCGCCGGCCGCATCGAAGGCCGTGACGCCCAGCAAGCGGGTGCGGGGCACCCGGCCGAGATCCAGCTCGACGCTGTAGGGCGGCGCCTTCTTGGTCAGCACCGACTTGCCGTCGAGGAGGAAGGTGACGCGGGCGATGTTCTTGCCCGTGCTCAGGGTGTCGAAGCGCTGCATGCCGGTCTGGAGCTGACCGGGAGGCGGCATGATCTTGATCGTCGTCTCGCCGCTCCTCAAGGCGGCGTTGGCCTCGGCCAGGATGCGGTTCACTTCCACGGCTTCGGGAGTGGCGGCAAAAGCCGGTTTGAATGAAGCGGTGGTGGCGAGAGTCTCCGCTTCCGGCACGGCGAGAGCGTGCTCATCGCGAAAAACCTTGCCGGAGTTGACGTCTTCCACCTTGACGATCAGGGTGTAGTCGCCCGGCCGCAGCGGCCGCTCAAAGGAGAGCGGCAGGGCTTCCGAAGCCGCGGTGGCCGGCAAGTCGAACTTGTAGCGGAAGCTGTCGAAAAGCCTGCCGTCGTGCAGCACCTCGGCGGTCAACAGGAAGTTGTAGGAGCGGGCCTCGCCCAGGGCCGCCTGGCCCGCAGCGCCGGCAGGCACGGTGACCAGACCCTGGAGCATGGTGCGCCCCTGCCAGCGGCCTGGAAAGCTCACATCCACCTTCGCCGCCAGTGGGAGCGCTCCCGCGGGAACGTCCGTCGAGTAGGAGTTGAAGGTCGAGATCCACTCGCGACCTGGCCCCGGCTGCCGTCCCGCCAGCCGTGCTTCCATCATGTCCCAGTGGATGCCTTGGGAATTGACCCAGGAGATGCCGGCGAGAATCTTCTTGGCGTGATCGTAGTCGCCGCAGCCGCCTTGCATGCTGTTGATCTCTTCCAGGCCATGCCGGGCAGGACCCTCGTAAACTTCGCGCGCGGGCGCCTTCTCGAGGATGCTGAAAGCGAAGAGCGCATCGGTTCCCTCCGATGGGTTCCACACCCGGAACGGGCCGGCGCCCCATTTGCGGTAGAGGACGACGACATACGGTTCCGCGACCTTGTCGTTGGGCGGGTAGAACCACACCTCCAGCGGCCACAGAATCAAGGAGCAGTTGGACTCGACGCGTTCGTCGGGGGGACCGTTCAACAGCAGCACGCGGGATCGACCGTCGGTGATGTCGCCAAAGAGGGCGCGGGCCTGCTGGACGTTGGCTTCCCAGCGCTCCTTGAAGCCGTTATCGGCCGTGCGGCGGACAGGATCGCGCACCTGCCAGAACTTCTCGATGAAGGAATCCCGCTGATAGTCCTTTTCCAGGGAAAGGAAAGTCTTTCGTTCCACGTCCGTCAGGAGGACGTCCACCTCCTCCCACCACACCCGGTACTTCTCGGCAAGCTTGGCGACCGCTTCGCGTTCCTCAGGGGGGACCGCCCGGTCGTACGGGTGATAGGCCGCGAGGGGCAGGGGGAGGAGCAGGAGGAGGAAAAGGACCCTCATCACCCCAACCCTCTTCTCCCATCGCCCCTTCCCAACCCCCCGCCCAAGACCCTCACCCCTACCCCTCTCCCGACCACCCCATCCCCCTCCCCGGGAGAGGGGAACCCGGCTGGGGCGTTCTTGCTGTTCTCCCTCGTCCTTGGTGTCCTTGCTGGCTGTTCTCCCTCTTCTCCCGGTGAGGGGGTCGAGGGGGTCGGGAGAAGAGGGCCGGGGTGATGAGGGTCTTGGGAGGGGGCGCTCTGAGGCGTCAAAGTTAGCGCCTATGGGGATATTGGGTGAGGGTCCGCCCCGAAGAGGCGTTGGGATGGTCACGGGTAGTACCCTCGGATCGTCTTGGCCTCCAGGCCGGGCTTACCGACTTTCAGCTCGACGCTCCGGAAGGTATTTCCGCCGGTGATGTTCGTCGATTGGTAGGCGACCAGGTACTGCGAGCGCAGCTCCTGCTCGACGCTGGCGTAGATGCCCGCCAACTCGTCCACGTTCTTGAGGAAGAAGGCCCGCCCTCCCGTCTCCTCGGCGAGCTTGGACAGCTTGCGCTTGTCCACGTCGTCCCCCAGACCGATGCTGTAGATCGTGACGCCGGCCCGGCGGGCGTAGTCAAGGGCGTCCTCGTAGGTGAAACGGCTGCCCTCGTCCCTGCCGTCGGAGATCAGCACCAGCGCCCGTTGCCCTTTGACGCCGGTGAAATAGTAGAGGGTGAAGATGATGCTGTCGTAGAGCGCCGTGCCGCGTTCGGCCTTGAGGCCGGCGAGCCCGCCGGCCAGGGTGGGGAGATCGTTGGTGAACTTCACCGTCAGGTTGGGATGGTCGTTGAAGGTGATCACCGACGCCCGGTCCTTCGGCCGGATAGTCTGCTGGAAGAACTCCAGGGCCGCTTGCCGGGCCTTGTCCAGGCTCTTCTCCATCGACGCCGAGATGTCGAGGGCCACGACGGCGTGAATGGACAGGTTGGTCACCTTTTCGAATCGCGTGATCTCCTGCTTCGTGCCATCCTCCACTACCGCGAAATCCTTCTGCTCCAGCCCGTCCACCGGCCGCTTCTGCTTGTCGAGCACCGAGGTGTAGAGCTCGACGAAGTTGATGTTCACCTCCGCCATGTCCTCGGGCGCGTTGACGAAGACCAGGTTCTCCGTCGATTCGTGGCCGCCGGGGTCAGATCATGCTCGGGATCGGCCCCGCACACGGCCCAGACGTCTTTTCACGTTGCTTTACTACGTCACGGTCGGTCAACGAGCCG
>DATIOS010000074.1:0-3747 GCA_035472915.1 Thermoanaerobaculia bacterium | reverse complement strand
AGCTGCTGTTTGGAGGCGTTGCGGCGAACTCTGGAGACTCTGCCTACTAGCGGTCGGCGGCGTTGACATCCCTCAGGCCCTGCCATAGCATCCGGCAGACCTGAGACCTGCCTGCCTGTGGCCAAGAATCTGAAGCCAAAGACGACGATCCTCGACGCCAAGCAGATGGCGCGGATCATTCGCCGTATGGCGGGCGAGATCATCGAGACGGACCGCGACCTCTCCCGACTTCTCCTGGTCGGCATCCGCACCCGCGGCGTCCCCCTGGCCGAGAAGATCGCTGCCGAGATCGAGGGAATGGAAGGGCAGAAGGTCCCCGTCGGCGTCCTCGACATCACGCTCTACCGCGACGATCTATCCACCGTCGCCGCCCAGCCCCAGGTGAAGGGCACCCACCTGCCGCGCTCTCTCGACGACTGCATCGTCGTGCTCTGCGACGACGTGCTCTATACCGGCCGCACGGTGCGCGCGGCGCTCGACGAGCTCATCGACTTCGGCCGCCCCAAGGCCGTCAAGCTCGCCGTGCTCATCGACCGCGGGCATCGTGAGCTTCCTATTCAAGCGGACTTCGTGGGCAAGGAAGTCCCCACGGCGCAGAACGAGGTCATCGAGGTCTCGTTCCAGGCCACCGACGGCACCGAGCAGGTGCGCATCCTGGAGCGCGGGACCCGCGCATGACGCCGCAGACTCCCCAGCGCTGGACCCGCAAGGACCTGCTGGGCATTGCGGATCTGTCGGCGGGAGAGATCGAGCTCATCCTCGACACCGCCGACTCGTTCGCCGAGATCGGCGAGCGCCCCATCAAGAAGGTCCCCACGCTGCGCGGCAAGACGGTGATCAACCTCTTCTTCGAGGCTTCGACCCGCACCCGCTCCAGCTTCGAGATCGCCGAGAAGCGCCTGTCGGCCGACAACATCAATTTCTCGACCTCGGGCTCGGCGTTGGAGAAGGGCGAGACGCTGGTGGACACGGCGATGAATCTCCAGGCCATGGCGCCGGACCTCGTGGTCATCCGCCACGGCCATCCGGGCGTGCCCCACATGCTGGCTGGGCGCATCAAGGCCGGAGTTATCAACGCCGGCGATGGCGCCCACGAGCATCCCACGCAGGCGCTGCTCGACGCCTACACGATCCGCCGCCACAAGAAGAAGATCGCGGGCCTCAAGGTGACCATCCTCGGCGACATCGAGCACAGCCGGGTGGTGCGCTCGAACATCCACCTGCTGCACAAGCTGGGGGCGAAGGTCACCGTGGGCGGTCCGCGCACGTTGATGCCGGTGGCGATGGAGAAGATGGGCGTCGAGGTGTCGTACAGCCTGAACGAGGCCATTCACGGCGCCGACGTCATCATGATGCTGCGTGTCCAGCTCGAGCGACAGGGGAAAATGTCATTCCCTTCGGTGCGCGAGTACTTCGAGCTCTTCGGTCTCACCACCGAGCGCCTCAAGGCCGCCAAGAAAGACGTCATCATCATGCATCCCGGCCCGATGAACCGCGGCGTGGAGATTTCGAGCGAGCTGGCCGACGGTCCCTACTCGGTGATCCTCGAGCAGGTCACGCACGGCGTGTCGGTGCGCATGGCGGTGCTTTATCTGCTGTCCGGGGTGCACGAGGAGGCGGTCTGAAGAGGGAGTATTGATGGCGAAGCTTCTCATTCACGGCGGCCGGATGATCGATCCGAGCCAAGGTCTCGATGGCGTTTTCGATGTGTTGATCGAGGACGGCGAAGTGGCGAAGATCGACGGCGCGATCAAGAAGCCGAAGGGCGCGGAGACGTTCGACGCGTCCGGGCGCGTGGTCGTGCCTGGGCTGATCGACATCCACGTCCATCTGCGCGAACCGGGCCAGGAGTACAAGGAGACGGTACGCACGGGCACCATGGCCGCGGCGGCCGGCGGTTTCACCGCCGTGGCCTGCATGGCCAACACGGAGCCGGTGAACGACAACCGGTCGGTGACCGAGCTCATCCTTTCCGAGGCGGAGAAGTGGGGTTTCGCCCGCGTCCATCCCATCGGCGCCATCAGCAAGGGCTTGAAAGGCGAGGAGCTGGCTGAGATCGGCGAGATGCTGCGGGCCGGCGCCGTCGCCGTGTCGGACGACGGCAAGCCGGTGATGAACGCCGAGCTGATGCGCCGCGCCCTGCTCTACGCCCAGCACTTCGGCGTCGCCGTCATCCAGCACGCCGAGGATCTGACGCTCACCGGCGCCGGCGTCATGCACGAGGGCGAGTGGTCCACGAAGCTGGGGCTTCCCGGCATTCCGGGCGCCGCCGAGGACGTGATGGTGGCGCGCGACATCATCCTCGCCGAGGACACCGCCGGCCGCTATCACGTGGCCCACCTCTCGACCGCCCGCAGCCTCGACATGTGCCGCCGCGCCAAGGCCCAGGGCCTGCGCGTCACCTGCGAGGTCGCTCCTCACCATCTCATTCTCACCGACGAGGAGGTGGCGAAGAGCGGCTTTTCGACCAACACCAAGATGAAGCCGCCCCTACGCTCCGCCCGCGACCGCGAGGCGCTCGTCAACGGTCTCGCCGACGGCACCGTCGACTGCATCGCGAGCGATCACGCACCGCATCACGCCGACGAGAAGGACGTGCAGTTCAATCTCGCGCCCTTCGGCATTCTCGGCCTGGAGACGACGCTCAGCCTCTGTCTGGACCGGCTGGTGCGGCCGGGAATCTTGAGCCTGCCGCGCCTGGTCGAGCTGCTCTCAACGGGCCCCGCCCGGGTGCTGGGCCTGCCGGGTGGCACGCTCAAGACGGGCAGCCCGGCGGACGTGACCGTCTTCGATCCGTCTGAGAAGGTCACCATCCGCGCCGCCTCGTTCCGCAGCCGCTCGCGCAATACGCCTTTCGACGGCTGGAAACTGCATGGGCGTCCGGTGGCGACGTTCCTGGGTGGTCGGCGGGTGGAAACTTAACCCTAACTTAATCCTGCGCCGACCCCTCTAAGGCTTCGTCGCCTTCGCCGCCTCCTTCGCCTCCGCGGGGCGGTTCTTCACGTAGGTGTCCAGCCAGTTCGAGCTCTCCCACAGCAGGTGGAGGGCCGATTCCCGCGCCCGGTAACCGTGGCTTTCGAAGGGCAACACCACCAATCGGACGGTGGCGCCGTTGCCTTTGAGGGCGCTGTAGAAGCGGTCGCTCTGGATCGGATCGGTCCCCGGGTTGTTGTCCGCCTGGCCGTGAACGAGGAGCAGGGGCCGGTGGATCTTGTTCGCGAAGAGGAAGGGCGACATCTTCATGTAGATGTCGGAGGCGTGCCAGAAGTCCCGCTCCTCGGACTGGAAGCCGAAAGGCGTCAGCGTGCGGTTGTAGGCGCCGCTCTCGGCGATGCCGGCGGCGAAGAGGTCGGAGTGGGCGAGCAGGTTAGCGGTGGTGAACGCGCCATAGGAGTGGCCGCCGATGGCGATTCGCCGCGGATCGGCGACGCCGCGCTTCACCATCTCGTCGACGGCCGCCTTGGCTGAGGCCACGAGCTGATCGACATAGGTGTCGTTCGGCTCTTTGTCGCCCTCGCCGACGATGGGCATGCTGGGATCGTCGAGCACGGCGTACCCCTGGGTGAGCCACACCAGCGGCGAGAACCACGAGGCGCGGGCGAAGCGGTAGGGTGAGCCGGCGACCTGGCCGGCGGCGCTGGCGCTCTTGAACTCCTGGGGATAGGCCCACATCACCAAAGGCAACGGTCCGTCCGCGGCCTTCCAGCCGGCCGGCGTGTAGAGGGTACCGGTGAGCTGGACGCCGTC
>DATIOS010000073.1:0-6156 GCA_035472915.1 Thermoanaerobaculia bacterium | reverse complement strand
CGCTGGGTCCCACCACAGGATGCAGCACGCGGCCAGCGAGCCGTCCGGCGCCTCGATCACCAGGTCGCGGCTCTGGTCGTACAGCCAGGTGCGGCGGCACTGCTGGTAGTGGGCCATGGTGAAGCGGCTGGTCGCCTCGGGCGTGGCGTAGCCGGGCAGCTCGCCGGGCCAGCAGGACCAGCTCGCGGCTGGGATCAGAGTCCTTGCGAGGCCCCCTGCCGTAGGCCAGCCAATCGAAGAGATTGAAAGCCCCGATATAAAAAAGAATAACCAGCAGCTCGACCAACCGGATGCCGATGCGTAGCCATCCAGGCCCGGAGGAATCGTAATCCGAGACCCAGGCCGCTCCGCCCCTCGTCTCCCCCACCCCTTGGGCAGAGCGGGCCGGGAAAGGGAGAACAGCCATCGGCCGCCGCGGCGGCGCGGCAGGCCGGCTAGCTTCCCTTTCCTCAGGGCGCGAGCTACCGTCGTCGGGGAGTTCTGGCAGAGGCTCTTGCATAGGTTTACGGATTCCTCTTCCGAGGCCGATTCTGGAGCGCGAGCGCACGCGCTCCGCTCCTTGCAAGCGTCGCTCTATCAAGCGCCGAGGAAAGCCTCGACGCCGTCCAGCTTGATGGTTCTATCTGCTTGCTGGCCTATCTAAATAACGGCAAAGGCACCATGCGGGTCAGCCGCCGTCCCGACATCCTCTTGGTGAGATCGGTCGGAACCTTGGCCGCCGTGCCGATCGCCTCTTCGAGCCCGCGGCCGACGTTGCGCACTGCGTCCTTGATGGCGCCGTCGCGCTTCTTGCCCGCCGATTTGTCGCGGCGGTCGCGATATTCGGAGAAGCCGTCCGCCACCGCGTCCGCGATGCGCTCCGCGGCCCGCGAGATGCCCTTCTCCAACCGCTGCGGCTCCTTCAGGCCGCGCGAGTACTTCTTCTTTCTTTTCCCTTTCTTCTTCTTCCTCTCATAGACGATCGGCTGCTGGTCGGACGCCACTTCTGCGACAACCACGGTTTCCGGAGCGCTGTCCGTGGCCGACTTCGAGCTCGCTCTTTCCGCCATCTCTGGCTCCTTTCGCTCAAAACGGGAACATCCGGCTCACTTTGTTCTTTTGCCGCTTCGCTTTTTTCCTGTACACCAGGACGATCGGCACCAACTCCTTGCCCGCGGCCTCCGGGCCGAGATTCTCGCGGCTCTCGGCCAGGACGTGCTGGATTTCGCAGACCAGCTCGCCGCGTCCTTCCCTGAACTCGCGCACGACCTTCCCTTTGATCTTGCCCAGATCGATCAGGATGGGACGCGCGTCTCCATCTCCGGTGGGCTTAGTCATTCACGGCTCCTTGCATGTAGTTCCAGTAAATACATAAGCCGAGAATCGTTGCCAAATCCCCTCAAACATTTTGCGCTTTGCCCCGCCGGCTGGCGGGCACCTGCGAAAGCTCACGGCGCAGCCAGATGCGGGCCTCGGTCCAGCGCCGCTCGACGGTCGCCCGCGACAACCCCAGAACCTCGGCGATCTCCGGATGCGTGAGGCCGCCGAAGTAGCTCAGCCGGACCACCTGGGCCGGGCCGGGGCTCTCGCGCTCGAGCTTCTTGAGCGCGAAAAGCAGATCCAGAATGTTTTCCTGAGGGTAGGTGGTGGTCTGCTCCGCGACCTCGACCGGCAATCGCAGGTAGTTCCCGCCGCGCTTGAGGCTCCCCGTCCGGCGGGCCCTTTCGACGAGGTGGTCGCTCATCGCCCGATTGACCGCGAAGATAAAGTGGCGGCGGCCCTCGAAGCACTCGCGCTTGCCGCCTACGACCCGGAGATAGGCCTCGTGAACCAGCTCGGTGGGAGTCAGGCTTTGGCACGGACCGAGCCTTGCCATCCTGGCTCTCGCCAAGCGGAGCAACTCGTCATAAACCAGAGGCAGCAGGCGCGCCGCCGAATCGGATTCGCCGCGCGCAACGGCGTCCAGAATGCCAGTGATCTCGGAATCCTCGGAGCAATTCATAGCAATCGGCCGCTCCCGCGCAGCAATTTAACACCTTGATCTATTGCACACAAGCCCAGCGTATACTATGGTTGTCGAAGCGGCGGCGAATTGTCTCGCACAATAGGTTATGAACAAGCCCGGCATGTTTCTTAATAATTTTTATTGGTTATACGTTTTCTTCTTTTGATCGAGCGTCGAGCCTGATCGAACCAGGGGGACTGAGCCGGAAAGATCGAGCGAGGTGGCGACGAAAATTCTCTTGATACAGGACTTTATTTTCCTATGGAAAAACCTGCGGTTAGACATTCCAACCTGCCCGCCCTGCTCGCCGTCATAGGCATCGTCGGCACCCTCGCAGTTTTTGCCCGGCTCCCCGATCCGCCACCCGGCGAGGTGGCACGCCTCGCGGCCCGTTTCCGGTTCTCCTGGCAGACGCTCCCACCCGCGCCGATCCCCGCCGGAGGAGTCGTCTTCCCGGTAAACAAGACTGCCGCGCACATGCAGTTCTACTTCTACCAGATCGGCGCTTCCGCCGCGCTCGGCGATCTCGACGGCGACGGGCTGCCCAACGATCTGTGCCTCACCGACGTGCGCGCGAAGAGCGCAACGGTGAGCCCGGTGCCGGGGACCGGAGACCGCTATGCCCCGTTCGTGCTCGATTTCGGCAACCTTTTCGACCGAGTGACGGAACATCCGACCGTCTGCCGCATCGCCGATATGAACGAGGACGGCCTCGCCGACATCTTTGTCGCCTTCTATGGCCGCCCGCCGCTGCTGCTGCTGCGCCGCGCGCCGGCCGATCTCCGGCCCGGTGCTCCCCTCTCGATGGCGTCGTTCACCGTCGTCGAGCTCGTCCCCGGCCTCTCCCAGCGCTGGTGGACCGCCACCGCGACCTTCGCGGACGTCGACGGCGACGGCCACCAGGACATCGTCATCGGCAACTACTACCCCGACGGCGCCGAGCTGACCGACGCCCACTCGGATCGTCCCTTCGAGATGAACGCAGATTTCTCGCGGGCGCGGAATGGCGGCAAAAACCGGATCTTCCTCTATGCCGGCGGTGAGTCAGGCGACGCGCCGGCCGTGCGCTATCGCGATGCCGGCGATGTCTTCCCGGGGGACAGCGCCTATGCGTGGACGCTCGCGGTCGGCGCGGCCGATCTCGATCGCGACGGGCTCTCCGACCTCTACATCGCCAATGACTTCGGACCCGACCAGCTGCTGTGGAACCATTCGCGGCCCGGCCAGGTCAGGCTGCAGGAGCTGCACGGCGAGAAAGGCTTCTTTCGCCCCGCGTCGATGGTCATCGGCCAGGACTCCTTCAAGGGCATGAGCATCGACTTCGGCGACGTCAACGACGACGGCATCTTCGACATGTACGTCAGCAACATCGCCTCCCCCTTCGCTCTCCAGGAGAGCCATTTCCTCTGGACCAGCACCGGCCAGATGAGCCGCATGAAGGAGGGGATCGCGCCGTGGGTCGATCGCAGCGACGACGTCGGGGTGGCGCACAGCGCCTGGGCCTGGGATGCCCGCTTCCAGGACTTCGACAACGACGGCGTGCTCGAGCTGGTGCAGGCCACGGGCCTGGTCAGGGGCACGGCGAACCGCTGGCCGGACCTCGCCCAGGTCGGCGCCGGCAACGACACCTTCGTGAAGTATCAGTCGGTCTGGCCGAAGTTCCTCGCCGGCTCGGACGTCGACGGCTCGTACCCGAAGCCGTTCTGGGTGCGCGGCAGCGACGGGCAATACGTCGACCTTTCGACCACGCTCTTCCCGGGCCTGACCTCACCCGCCCGCGGCATCGCCGTCGCGGACGTGGACGGCGACGGCTTCCCCGAGATGGTCTTTGCGAACTTCTGGGAGGACTCGGTCTACGTCAAGAACCAGGGGACCGGGAACGCCTTCCTGGGCCTGCACCTCCTGTTGCCGGTGAACGGCACCGACGGTGGCGCGGAGCCGGCCGGCCCACGGGTCCACGCTGGACACCCGGCCTGGCGCGAGGGCACTCCCGCGATCGGTGCCTTCGTCGAGGCCGAGATCCCCGGCGGCCGGCGCCAGATCCGCCAGGTGGATGGCGGCAACGGGCATTCGGGACAGCGCAGCCCCGAGGTCCTATTCGGCTTGGGACATGCCGCGCCGGCCGAGATCCCGGTGCGGATCACCTGGCGCGATTTCCACGGTGCCCTTCACCACGACGCTCTCACGCTCACACCCGGCTATCACACTATTGTGCTCGCTGCCCAAGGAGCAACGCCATGAGCGCCCCCAAGAAAGTCAGAGATCCCCGGAACGGCCTGCGGATGTCGGCCACCCTCGCCACGGTCTTCACGATTCTCGGCCACACGGTGTTCGGCTTCGAGCAGTCTGTAGCGCAGGTCTTTGTCGCGCTGGCGACCGGTTACTCGTGCGCGCTGTTCTTCGAGTGGGTGGACGCATGGGCCAACGGCCGCGCCCCGGGCTTTGTGGGCGGCGGCTTCCGCAAGCTCGTGGACTTCCTGCTCTCGGCGCACATGACGTCGATCACCTTGTCGTTTCTGCTCTACGTCAACCAGCGCCTCTGGATCATGGCGCTCGCCGTGGCGCTCGCCATCGGCTCCAAGTACGTGCTCCGGGTGCGCCAGAACGGCCGTCTGCGGCACTTCATGAACCCGTCGAACTTCGCCATCGCGGTGGTACTCCTCGCCTATCAGTGGACCGGCGTCCTGCCCTGGGGCTTCACCATCAACCTTCATGGAGTGTGGGATTGGCTCGTACCGCTGATCATCGTCGGGCTCGGGTTCCGGCTGAACCTGTTCTTCACCGGCCGGCTCCCCGCGATTGCGGCGTGGCTCAGCACTTTCATCGCGCTCGGCATCGGCCGGGCCCTGGTTCGCCACACCCCGATCCTCGCCGAGCTCGTTCCGCTGACCGGCATCGCCATGGTGCTGTTCACCTTCTACATGATCACCGATCCGCAGACCTCGCCGTCGCGGGCCAGAAGCCAGATCCTCTTCGGGTCCGGAATCGCCTTCGCCTACTCGGTGCTGCTGCTACTGCACGTGCAGTACACGATGTTCTACAGCGTGACGGTGATCGCCGCCACCCGGGGCTTGTGGCTCCTCGCCCTCAGCCTGCGCGAGCGGTCCGCCAAGCCGGCGGCCGTGAGGGTCGCCGCTCCAGGCTTCCAAGAGGTTGCCTAAGCGATCTCGCCCAGCCGGCGCACCGAGGCGATGCGCTCGCGGGGAATCATCAGGTGGTCGTACTTCTTGAAGACGCCGAAGCGAGAGGCGCGCTTGACGTAGTCGTCTTTGGACCGGCCGCCCTCGCCGTCGCGGTGGAGGTCGACGTCGTGCAAAAAGATGCCGCGGTCGTCCATGTCGTCGCACCGGCCGACGAAGATCTCGGGGCCGGTGGTGTCGACGATGACGGTGATGCCGTGCAGCTCGCCCTTGTTCTGGTGGAACGTTCCCATCGCGGACGTTCCGCTCAGGTGGCCGCAGGCACGGCGCAGAACTCCGCGAAGACCTGGGTGAGGTCGGACGCAACCTGCCGGGCGTCGCGCCCTTCGATGCGGTGGCGGGGCATGAAGTAGACCAACTCGCCGTCCTTGAAGAAGGCGATGGACGGGCTGCTGGGCGGGATGTCGGCGATGAAGGCGCGGGCGCGGGCCGTCGCCTCCAAGTCCTGACCCGCGAAGACCGAGGCGACGCGGTCGGGCCGCTTGTCACCCTCCAGAGCCAGACGCACACCTGGGCGGGCCATGCCGGCGGCGCAGCCGCAGACGGAGTTGACCACCAGCATCGCGGTGCCGGACTTGTCGTTGAGGAAGGTATCCACCTCGCCAGGCGTCCGCAGCTCACGCACACCGATGCTCGAAAGCTCTTCGCGCATCGGCCGGACTAGTAGCTCGCTATAGGGCACGTTCGCACCTCCTTGATTTTCATCATTCTACCCTCTTGCCGGAACCACCGGAGGGGCGGGAGGAATTCCCCGCCCCTCGGCAGGCACTGATCCTACCGGAATCGCAGGGTGGCCCCGATCCGGACCACGCGGGGGCTCAGGCGCTCCTCGACCTGGTTGGCAAGGTCGCCGTCGTTGACGTTGCGGTCACGCTGGAGGACGTAGGACTTGTTGAGGAGGTTGAAGCCGTCGATGCCCAATAGGAGCTCGGTGTCGCCGAAATGGAACGACTTCTCGATGCGGGCGTCGAA
>DATIOS010000072.1:0-7357 GCA_035472915.1 Thermoanaerobaculia bacterium | reverse complement strand
GGATTCCTCTCACCCTGTGGTTCTGGGACCGCCTGCTGGTAGAGCGGACGGTGAAGAACGCCGCGCTCTTCCTGCTCTTCTATCTGCTGAACCTTTCCGGCGGCTGCTATATCGCCTACATGATCCATTTTCCGCTGGCGGCGATCTTCGCCTGCAGGGCCTTCGAGCAGCGGCGGGAGCTGATCTCGTTCCGCTCGCTCCGTCTCTTCGTGCCCATTGCCTTGGTGGCCGGAGCTGCCGGGGCCGCTCTTTTCCTGCCTTACCTTCGCATCGGCCACGCGCTCGGGCTCACCCGGACCCATGCCGAGATCCAGGAGTTTGGCGCCACGCTGGTGAGCTACTTCAGCCCCAGTTACGAAAACTGGTACTTCGGCAAGCCGACCCGCCAGTTCCTCCGCTCCATCCTTGGCGGGATCGCCGAGCTTTTCTTCCGCTCTGAAAACTCCCTGTTCGCCGGCTTCCTGCCGACGACTTTCTTCTTCGTGGGAGCCGTCGCAGCTTGGCGCACCAGGAAGGAAGGACGGCGGGACGTCTGGGCGCGCGGGCTTGCGTGGTCGGGTTTCGTGTGTTTCGCGCTTTCGCTCTCCGTGGTCTACGAGCCCTTGATGCGGGTGATCCCTGGCCTGACCGGGATGCGGGTGCCCGCCCGCTTTTACGCCTTCGTCTCGCTCACCGCGGTCTACTTTGCCGCGCGCGGCGTGGACCTGCTGATGCGCCGCCTGCCCGAACCGCGGATGCGAGCGGCCGTCGCCGTGGCTCTCGCCGCCGTTCTCGCCGTCGAGCTGGCTCCCCGGGCCAGCGATTGGGAGCCCCTGACGAAGGAAGAGGAGATGCCGGAGGTTTACTCCTGGATTCGGGACCAGCCCACGATTCACTCCCTGATCGAGCTGCCCATTCGCCAGGACATCCGCGAAAACCAGTACCTGTACGCCTCGACCGTGCATTGGAAACCGATCGCCAACGGCTACAGCGGCTACATCCCGGTGAGCCATCAGGTTCTGTTCGAACGAATTCATTACCTTCCCGGTCCGGGCGGGCTCGATCTGCTGCGTAGTCTGTGGATCACTCATCTTTTGATTCATGCCCGGCGGGCGGATCGTGCCGAGGCGGTGCAGGCCTGGGAGGAAAGGTTCGCGTCCGGGCCAACTCCCCAGGTGGCGCGGGTTTACGCGGCGGACGGATTCTACGTGTACCGTTTGCTCGACAAGCCGCCAGGGAACGGTCTGTGAACCTGCAAAAGGCAACTCCAGGGCGAGGGATGCTGGTCTGGACCGCCCTGGCTTGCCTGTTTACGGCTGTCTCCCTCGTCTACTTCTGGCCGCTGCCGCGGTACTGGGGAGATCATATCGGTCCGGATCTCGGCGATCCGTTGTTCAATCTCTGGGTCCTCAAGTGGGGGGTGCACCAGATTCGGCTCGGCTTGCCCGACGTCTGGAACGCCAACATTTTCTATCCCACGCGCGGCGCACTCGCCTTCTCGGACCACCTTCTCGGGCCGGCGGCCGAGCTCGTTCTGTTCCTGAAGGTTTTTCCCAACGCCATCGCCGGCTACAACTTCCTTTTCGTCACCTCTTTCGTCGCGAGCGCGCTCGCCGTCTGCTGGGTGCTGCGCAAGAGCGGGCTCTCGTGGCCGGCGGCGGTGCTGGCGGGATGGATGTACACCTTCTCCTCGTTCCGCCTCTCCCAGATGTCCCACCTCCAGATCCTCATCGCCCAGTGGATTCCTCTCACTTTATGGTTCTGGGACCGCCTATTGGCCGAGCGTACGGCGAAGAACGCCGCGCTTTTCCTCCTTTTCTACCTGCTGAACCTTTCAGGCGGCTGTTATTTCGCCTACATGATCCATTTTGCGATGCTGGCGATTTTTCTCAGCCGGGCTCCCGCGGTGGGCCGGGACCTGTTCTCCCTGCGCTCGCTGCGTAGTCTGGTTCCGGTGGCCGTGGTGGCGGCGCTGGCCGCAGGCGCTCTCTTCCTGCCCTATATGCGGGTCTCCCGCGCCCAGGGGCTGTCGCGGCCGTCCACGGAGATTGAATTTTACAGCGCGAAGTGGGCCAGCTACTTCAGCCCTTCCAACGAGACCTTCTACTTTGGCGAACGGGCGAACCGGCTCTTGCACCAGTTCCTGGGAGACTCCGCGGATCGTTTCTCCCGGCCGGAAAACTCGCTGTTCGCCGGATTCCTGCCCACGATCCTGTTCTTCGTCGGGCTTTGGGTGGCCTGGCTAAATAGGAAGGATGGACCCGCGGATCCGTGGGTTCGGGGGCTTGCTCTGTCGGGCCTCGTCTGCTTCGTCCTCTCGTTCGCCTGGGCGTTCGTACCTCTCGCCCGCATCGTTCCTGGTCTTTCCGGGATGCGCGTACCGGCAAGGTTCTACGCCTTCGTCTCTCTCACCCTGGTCTTCTTTGCGGCGCGCGGCGTGGACGCGCTCCGCAGCCGGGTTCCGGGACAACGGACCCGGGTGGCTCTCGTGGCGGGCTTTGCCGCCATCCTGGTAGTCGAGCTCGCGCCCTGGGGTTTCCGCGTGGAGCGCCTGCCTCGGGAAGGGGAGTTGCCGCAGGTCTATCGCTGGCTGCGAGATGAGCCATCCGTCAAGAGCCTCGTCGAGCTACCGCTTTTTGGCAACAGCCGGGAGAACGAATATCTCTACGCCTCCACGGTGCATTGGAAACCCATCGCCAACGGCTACAGCGGCTACATGGCGCCGAGCTACGACAAGATTTTCAATCGCATCTTCGTTCTCCCGGGCGTGGTCGGATTCGACCTGCTGCGCAGCATGGGAATCTCCCACATCGTCGTCCACGTCGAGCCGCCCATCCGGATCAAGGACGTGCGGCGTTGGCAACGACGACATGGCGAGGGGCCGGAGCCGGAGATGGAGAAGGTGTACGGCACCGAAGACGACGGGATCCTCGTCTATCGGGTGCTCGGCGGTCCGCCGGCGCGGGACGGCTCATGAACGAGATGGCTCCGAAATGGCGCCGAATTCTAATTTGGACCGCGATCGCAGGTCTCTACACGGCCCTCACCCTGGTCAGCCTGCGGCCCATCTGGCGGATCGGCGGAGATCACCTTACCAACAGCCTGTCGGACCCGCTCTTCAATCTCTGGGTGCTGAAGTGGGGCGTCCACCAGATCGGGCTGGGACTGCCTGACGTCTGGAACGCCAACATCTTCTATCCCACCCGTGGCACGCTGGCCCTTTCGGACCACCTCCTGGGACCGGCGGCGCAGCTCGCCCTGTTCCTGAAAATCCTTCCCAATGCCATTGCCGGTTACAACTTCCTTCTCTTTACATCGTTCGTGGCCAGCGCTCTGGCAACCTGCTGGGTCGCTCGACGGGGTGGGATGTCCTGGGCAGCGGCCGTACTGGCGGGATGGATGTTCGCCTTCTCGCCGTTCCGGTTCTCACAGATCGCGCATCTTCAGATCCTCATCGCCCAGTGGATTCCCCTTACCCTCTGGTTCTGGGACCGGCTGCTCGCGGAGCGGACGGCGAAAAACGCCGCCCTCTTCCTGGTCTTCTATCTCCTCAATCTCACGGGCGGTTGCTACCTCGCCTACATGATTCATTTTCCCCTGCTGGCGCTGCTGGCGAGTCGAGTCGTAGCGGAACGGCGGGCGCTGGTCTCGGCCCGCGCACTGCGGCTGCTGATTCCGGTCGCCGTGGTGGCGGCAGGAGCGGTCGCGGTGATCTTTCTCCCCTATCTGAGGGTTTCCCAGTCGCTGGGACTGGTGCGGACCGAGGCGGAGACCCACCAGATGGGAGCGACTCCAGCGAGCTACTTCAGCCCGGCGCCCCAGAATGTTTACTTCACGGCCGAGACGCGAGACTGGATGCGCTCGCTTCTAGGAGAAGACCGGGCCAAGGCTTTCCTGCGGCCGGAGGGCGCCCTGTTCGCGGGTTTTCTGCCCTCGGGCCTCTTTGTCTTTCTACTTTGTCAGGTTGCTGTCCGAGCCTGCCGAAGACCCTCATCACCCCGGCCCTCTTCTCCCGCCCCCTCCCAACCCCCCACACCGGGAGAAGAGGGAGACCAGCAGGACGACTTGCACAGCCTTCCCCCTCTCCCGGTGTGGGGGGTTGGGAGGGGGCGGGAGAGGGGGTTAGGGGGTGAGGGTCCGCCCCAAAGGGGCGCGGCGTTGACGACCTGGGATCGGGGCCTTGCGATCTCGGGGCTCTGTTGCTTCGCTCTCTCCTTCTCCTGGGTCTATGAGCCGCTGATGCGGGTGATTCCCGGCCTTTCGGGGATGCGCGTGCCGGCGAGGTTCTACGTTTTCACCTCTCTCACCCTCGTCTGGTTCGCGGCCCGCGGCGTCGACGGCCTGCTGCGTCGCATCGCAAAGCCGCGGGCGAGGCTGGCGCTCGCCGCGGTCTTTGCGCTGATCCTCGCCGTCGAGCTGACTCCCCGGCCATTGCGCTGGGTGCCTCTCCCCCGCGAGGAGGAGATTCCGGACGCCTACCGCTGGATCGGCCGCGAACCGTCGGTCAAGGCGCTCGTCGAGCTGCCCATTCACCGCAATCCCGACGAGAACGAATACCTTTATAACTCGACCGTCCACTGGAAGCCCATCGCCAACGGTTATAGCGGTTACCTGCCCGCCAGCCATGAAGCGCTGGTGAATCGTATCCACTTCCTGCCCGAGCAGGACGGGCTCGATCTGCTGCGGGAGGATTGGATCACTCATCTCGTAGTCCACGCCTCCAATCCAATCCGAGAGGAGCGGCTCCGCGGTTGGGACCGGAGATTCGCCAACGGGCCGCAACGCCAGGTGGAGCGGGTCTATCAGTCGGGGGAAATCTCGATTTACCGGCTGCTCGCGGCGCCAACCAGCTCCAAGATTCCGAATCGCTCCGGCCGGTGAAAATCCGCTGGACGGGTGAGCGTGGGGGACCAGGCGCTGAATTCAGGTTCGCCGTCCCGCGGCCGTTCAATGCGATAGAAGTTGGCGCGCCAGAGCCGTGGCGGCGGTTCGGCATTCGAGATTCCATTCCACGGAATCGCGAAGGTTCCCCACCAGTCCTGGCTCTCTCCACTCTTCCCCGCGGCCCAGCGGATTCCCGGGCAGTCCCAAGATTTGTCGGTCACCCTATCCTCCCGCCGCGAGCTTGGGTTGTGGATGATCCCATCCCAAAGCACGCCGCGGGGGCTCACCTCGAATTCGAAGTATTCGACGGAATCGACTGTCCCCGCCGCAAGGAAGATCTCCACCGCCTCCTCTTCATAGATGGGATCGTCGCGCCGCTCGAACGTCCCCCAGGCGTCGCGGTCCTCGCAGTCGAACCGCACATACAGCGCCTCGTCGTTCCAGGCGATGCGGACCCGCGTCTGCTGAATCGCCGGTCCGCCGTCGTCGGCGAGGAGAAAGGGAGGAAGCGACGGGATCTTGTCCCAGGCCGGCGATTGCGGACCGGCGAGCCCCTCGGCGCGAGGGACCTGCCAGCGCGGAAGAATGGGCATGGCGTTAACTTAGCCCAGCGCCGAAGCTTGGGATAGACTTTCCCACGGCGAAATCTCATGGCGAACCTGTTCCTCACCGGCGAGTCGAAGGCGGCGTTCCTGGCGGCGGTGCGCTCCGTCGAGGAAGCGAGCAGCGCCGAGCTGATGATCGCGGCCCGGCAGCGCTCGGGGTCCTATCTTCACGTCGACCTTGCCGTGGGCATCCTGGCTGGGCTCGCGACCCTCGCCGTGCTCCTCTATTCGTCCTGGAGCTTCGAGCTGATCTGGTTCCTGTTGGACCCGATCGTGGTGGGAGCTCTCGCCGGGCTCGCCTTTCACCGCAGCCCGCTGCTGATCCGGATTTTCACCCGCCGCGCGGCGCGGAAGAGCCGGGTCGAGACGGCCGCCAGATCGGTGTTCGTCGAGCGGCGGGTCCACAGCACCTCGAGGCGGACCGGCATCCTGCTCTATCTCTCCCTGCTGGAGCGGGAGGCCGTCCTGGTGGTCGACCTGGCAATCGAGGCCGTCGCGGCCACGGACGCCTGGCGCACGGCGGTGGGCGAGATCGAGGACGCGATGCGGCGCGGCGCCCCTGGAGTCGAGGTGGCGGCCAAGGTGAGCGGTCTGGCGGCCGTGCTGGGACCGGTCCTGCCGCGGAGCGAAAACGACGTGGACGAGCTTCCCAACGAGGTGTGCTGAAGGTGAAGATTCGCAGGTTGCTCCGGGCTCTGCCCTTGATCGCCTTCCTGGCGTTGCTCCTCCTGCCGATCGTGGCGGTTGCCCGGCCCGGCGGCGGCCAGAGCTATTCCGGCGGCAGTCATGGCGGCAGCAGCGGAAGCAGTGGTGGCGGCGGAGGCGGGGGCTGCATCTTCCTGGTGTTCCAGCTCTGGCTGGAGCTGATCTTCCGGCACCCGGTGATCGGCATTCCGCTGACCATCGCCGTCATCGCGGCCTTCATCTCCTACCAGAAACGGAAGGGAGCCGCGAGCTCTCAATCCTGGAATTCAGCGCCCGCCCCGACGCAAACGGCCTATCAGGCTCCGGTATCGCGGTCCTCGCGCGATCTCGACGACATCCGGCAACTTGATCCTGAGTTCTCCGTCGTCCTTTTCCAGGATTTCGCCTACGCGCTCTACGCCAAGGCGCATGAGGATCGCTCCAATCCGCGGGACCTGGAGTCGCTGTCGCCCTATCTAGGACAGGACGCGCGCGCCCAGCTCGCCCAGCGCCAGCCGGTGGGCGCTCCGGTCTCAGGCGTGGTGATTGGCGCCATGCGGGTCGTGGGGCTTTCGATTCCGGCAGCCACGCCCGCCACGGCGGGTACCTCCCAACCGAAGGTCACGGTGCTGCTGGAATTCGAAGCCAACATGACGGTAGGCACGGAGCGCACCCAATACGTCCGCGAGCGCTGGCGGCTCGTGCGCGATGCCAACGTGCAGAGCAAGCCTCCCGAGCAGGTCGGAACCTTCCATTGCCCGAACTGCGGCGCTCCGTTCGGACCCGAGGGCGGCGACCGCTGCCAGTATTGCGGCCAGGTGGTCTCCGGCGGCCGGTTCGATTGGAGCGTCACGTCGATCGATCTCCTCGAGCTCGAAGAGCGGCCGCCTGCGCTCACCTCCGACGTCCAGGAAATGGGGACGGACCTGCCGACCATCCTCCATCCGCAGCTCAATACCCGCTGGGCGGAGCTGGTGCGAGATGATCCCGCGGTCACCCAGGACGCCCTCGCGGCGCGCTTCAAGTTGATCTACGACGAGCTCAACACCGCCTGGACCGGAGGCGACCTGGCGACCGCCCGCCCCTACGTTTCCGATGGGCTCTTCGACTACCTGCAGTACTGGGTGACGGCCTACCGGACCCAGGGCCTGCGCAATGTGCTCGAAGGCATGCGCATCGTGCAGTGGAAAGCGGTGAAGATCATC
>DATIOS010000071.1:0-3537 GCA_035472915.1 Thermoanaerobaculia bacterium | reverse complement strand
GGACGCGTCCGTCGATCGGCGCGCTCTCGGCGAGCCGGCGGCAGACCTCGGGATAGATCGGCAGATAGAAGTCGCTGGCGCTGAACTGCAGGAGTTCCGCCGCCTGCTCCTTGATCGCCGCGACCACCTGCGGGTGGGCGTGACCGGTGGATTCTTACCGACCGTCACCGGTCAGGGCAAGCTGGCCTACCCATTATAAGGAAGGGACGAGCCCGTGGCAAGTTGCTGCGGAGCGAACCCTACGGCCCTGCCGGTGCAGCAAGGGTCGGAGGGAAACGGGGGGCGGCGAACCGCTCCGACCAAGGATAACACCGTCGGCTGGAAAAATCTTCCTTCTTCAGAACGTGTCGCTCGTCGACACCAGCCACTGCACGCGCTTGATCGAGCTGTCGCCGTTGAGGGGGAAGGCGAGGTCGAGATGGACCATCGAGCCGCGGGAGGAGCGGCTGGAGCCGAAGCGCAAGCCGAAGCCGACGTCCTTGAGCAGCGCGCGCCGGGCCGCCACCTTGCCGTCGCCATCCTCGAACCAGGCGGAGCCGGCGTCGAAGAAGACGGCGGCCCCCAGGTGGAGGAGGTGCAACAGCTCGCGGCTGCTGTAGAACCGCTGCTCGAGCGTCAGCAGCACCCGCCGGTCGCCTTGAAGGTAGCGCAGGGGATAACCGCGCAGCCCCGTGTCTCCCCCCAGAAGGAGTTGCCGCTCCGGATCGAGCTGGTGGCTGATGTCGCCGGAGAGGGCGGCGTAGAAGATGTGATCGCCGAAGTCACGTACGTAGTAGCGCAGGCTGCCACCCATCAATAGGTTCTCGGCGCCGCTGCCGCCGAAGCGGGAGCTGCCCTGAAAACCGGCAAGCAGCAGCTGGCGGGGACCCGGATGCCAGCCGGTCGCCGCCGAGGCGTCGGCCACCACGCGGTCGAGGGTGGCCCCCCAGCTCTTGGACGAGTAGCCGACCCGCAGATGGAACTGGCGGCCCACGTTGACGTCTTCGGTGCGCTGAATACGGTCCATGTCGCGGGCCGTGAAGAAACCATCCTGAAGGTAGTCGTAGCTAGCCCAGGGATAGGCCAGGGTGCGGTCGCCCGGCAGAAGGACCGGCGGCGCGGTCCCTGCTGCCGGTCCGAAGCGGTCGCGGTCGAAGAAGAAGCCGGCGAGGAAGCGGTGGGTGTGGCGGCCGGAAAGCCCCGGCGACCAACCGGTATAGACCCCGAAGACGTCCTCCTGGTGCTGGAAGCGGTCGAAGACATGCCCCAGGTTGTAAAGCGAGTCGACGCGGTCGTCGGTGGTGGCCTGGACACCCAGGGCCCAGCGGGTGTCGAGCGAGTAGAAGGGGCGCTCCAGGGTCAGGTCCCTGAGCGTGCCGTCGCTGTTGTCGGCGTAGGCGAGGCTGAGCCGTCCGTGGGTGCCCGCGAGACTGGGGTCGTCGTACGATATCTCGTTGGAAGTGCGGTCCACTGTGGTTTCGTGGGTCAGCGAGATCCCTTTGCCGGTGCCCAGGAAGTTGACGTCCTGCACCTGGAACCGGGTGGTGTTGGCGCCCCCCGAGCGGCGGAAGCCGATCCCGCCCTGGAGGGTCCAGACGTCGCGGGTCACGACTTCCAGGTCCACCTGGCCGTCGCCCACGAGCACCGGCTTCACCTCGGCGTCGTAGAGATAGCGGTTGCGGCGCAGGATGCGTTCCGACTCCGCCGCCGCCTGTGCGGAGTAGTCGTCGCCGGGCTTCATCAGCACCTGGCGTTCGACGACCTCCGGCCGGGTGACGATATGAAGGCGGTCGGCCAACCGGAAGAGGCGCCTGTCCTCGCCGGGCTTCTTGGGATCGAAGATGTTCTGCGTAATGACGTGGACCTGCCGGACCTTGAGCGGCTTGCCATCCTTGTCGACGGTAGTTTCTTGCGCGGCGGTTTCGCCGGGTGCAGAGGCCTGCTGGGGGGCGGCGCCTTGGAGCAGGGTCGTGAGGACCAGAAGACTGGCAAAGTCCACGGGGCGATGATACGCCAGTCTTAATCCAACCCCTGCGAGATCACCTGAATCCGGGGCTCCAATCGCTTGATCTCCTCGAGGTGGAGCTCGGAGAGCTGCTCCAAGGTCTGCGAGCCAAGAGCGCTGAGGCTCAACCGCACCATCCGGCGGTCCACCGCGTCTTCACGCCGCTCGACCAGGCCTGCCTTGACCGCTCGGTCCACCAATCCCACGGCGCTGTGGTGGCGCAGCAGCAGGTAGCCGGCGACGTCGCCGATGGAGGGGCCTTCGTCCCCGGCGCCTTGGTGCCCGCGGATGGCCAGCAGGAGTTGGTGCTGGGCCGGTGTCAGTCCCGCTTTTTCGGCCTGCTCCTCGCTCCAATGCAGGAACCGCCGCAGATCGACGCGGAACTGGAGCAGCCGCCGATAGTCCCCATCCTCGAGCTGGGCAGGCATTGGAGGTAAGTGTAACGCAGTGTCTCCCCGCGGGAAAACGAGGTAGAGGCAGCGCTCGAAGCTAGAGGCAAGGACACAAAGGACATCAGAGACATCAAAGACTCGGACGCTGCCAAAAAAAGAGAGGACTCAGGAAGGCGTCAACGCTGGTGCCACGCCAGCGGGAGCGCGAGCTACCCTCGTCCCGGCCACGCCTTCTGCAAGGCCATCGTCGCTTCCCAGTGGGCGCGCACCTCGGCCATCGAATCCCCTCCGAGCTTCTCCAGCAGGGCATCTGCAAGGACCAGCGCGACCATGGCTTCGGCGATGACTCCAGCCGCCGGGAGGGCGGTGACGTCGCTCCTCTCGTACTGCGAGGCGTGGGGCTCCAGGGTGTCGAGGTCGACGCTGGGGAGTCCTTTGCGCAGGGTGGCGATGGGCTTCTTGTAGGCGGTGATCACCACGTCTTCCCCGTTGGTGACGCCGCCTTCCAGACCGCCGGCACGGTTGGTGGGGCGAGTCCAGCGGCCTTGGCCCGTGCGCTCGATGGCGTCGTGAGCGGCGCTGCCGAAGCCCTGGGAGGCTGCGATTCCCGAGCCGATCTCCACTCCTTTGACGGCGTGGATCGAGAGGATGGCCTGCGCCAGGCGGCCGTCCAGCTTCTCGTCCCACTGCACGTGCGAGCCCAGGCCCGCCGGCACGTTGTGCGCGATCACCGTTACGGCTCCTCCCAGGGTGTCCCCGTCCTCCTTGGCCTGATCGACGAGCCGGACCATCTCGGGCTCCAGGGTGCGGTCAATGGCACGCAAGGGGGAGGACTCGTCCATCCTCAGGAGGTCTTCCCAGGTGGGAAGCGGATTGCCGGCGCCGACCGGGCCCAGGAAGCGGACGCCGCTCTTGATATCCACACCGAACTCGCGCAGGAACATGCGGGCGAAGGCGCCGGCCGCGACGCGGGCGGTGGTCTCCCGAGCCGAGGCGCGCTCCAGGATGTCCCGCAGATCGCGCCGGTCGTACTTGATACCCCCGGCCAGATCGGTGTGGCCCGGGCGGGGAGACTTGAGGCGCCGTAGCTCGGCCAGGCGGGGATCGATTTCCTCCGGTCCCATCACCTTCTCCCAGTTGGCGTAGTCGCGGTTGGCGATC
>DATIOS010000070.1:0-5392 GCA_035472915.1 Thermoanaerobaculia bacterium | reverse complement strand
CAGATCGACCTCATGGCTGCGGCGGCCGGCATCGATTCCCTCGAATTCCGTCTACGCAACACCTCCGATCCGCGCATGCGGAAGGTGCTCCAGGCGGCGGGAGAAGCCTTCGGCTGGAAAAGCGCGAAGGTGCCCGCGGGCTCAGGAAAAGGACGTGGGATCGCTTGCGGTATCGATGCCGGGAGCTACGTGGCCTTGATCGTCGAGGTCGCGGTCGATGCGGCCACGGGCGTGATCAAGGTCGTGAGGGTGGTGGCGGCGCAGGACATCGGGATCGTCGTCAATCCCGATGGCGCCAGGATGCAGATGGAAGGCTGCATCACCATGGGGCTTGGCTACGTCCTGAGTGAGGAGTTGCGCTTCCGCGGCGGGGAGGTTCTCGACAAAGCCTTCGACAGCTACCACTTGCCGCGCTTCTCGGCCCTGCCGAAAATCGAGACGGTGCTGGTGAAAAACGATGCCGTCGAGCCGCAAGGGGCCGGGGAGCCGGCGATCGTGCCGCTAGGTGGGGCGGTGGCGAACGCGGTCTTCGACGCCACCGGCAAGCGGATGTACCGGTTGCCGTTGACGCCGGAGCGGGTGAGGGCGGCGTTGGGGGCGAATCAGGCCGGTTCGTGAGTGCGAGGCGAAGGAAGCTAGAGCTCTCGACCCGTTCGATCTCGGAAGGCTCGATCCCGAGCCTTCCGAGAGAGTGAAACTGGTTACGTCAAGCACCTCAGCGATATACGGTGACAAACTGGCTCAAGGTATTGCCAGACGGCCACGCGTCGTAGCAGGTGCCGAGATAGCGGTAGGAGGTGTTGGTAACGGTGTGTTGGGCTGTGCCGCACAGGCCGCCACCGTCCCAAGTCCGGCAGTCGTAGCCGTAGCCATCGTACGGCAGGTAGTACGACTCGGTGCCGGTACAGCCGGCGCCAGTGAAGTGGCTGATATAGGTCCCTTGCACCGCAACACAACTCGTTTCTCCACAGCCGCTTGCGCTGGCTTGAACGCTTACGCTGGCGGCTAGGACGATCCCCAGCAAGACAACTCGGATCTCGGTCTGGTATCTCATTGCAGCTCCTATTGGTTACAGATAGCCGACCTTGGCTGTCTGCTCAGGTGCATCAACCAGTAGGTGCGCAAGTATATAAGTTATTTAGATATTCGTCAATGTTCAATACCTGCTCAGGCGCCTGGCTCGTGCTCCATCCGTCCAGCTTTCCGGCTCTTGGAGTCTTCGGGCCAGTAAGCACAGCTCCCCGGCTGGGACGTCAGAGAGGCTGGCCTCTGCCAGAGTGAGGATCTTGGCTGAGAGCTCGGCGCGGTGCTCGGCTTCGAGGTCCTTGAGGGGATCCTGCGGAAGATCCTTTAAGCAGCCATCGAGGGTGTCGATGGCGTCCTCGGTCTCGAGCGGCGTCAAGCGCACCGCACCATCGCCCATGATCTCGACCGCGAGCTGAGTGCCCGATGCCCAGCGGAGTTGCTCGCGCACTTTCTTGGGAATGACGACCTGGCCCTTGTTGGTCACACGGGTTATGGGCTTCATGGGCGACATCTTACCTAGGTGTTGGAGCTCAAGTCGCAACCAACACCGAGACGACTCCCGATGCGTGCTCCTTGGCCTTTGGCCGGATGATGATCTCGACATCGCGATCGAGGAGAGTGACGAAACGCAGCAGCCGTTCGGAGGAGAACCGATTCAACTTGTAGTTCTTGAGCTCAGACACATGGGGCTGCGGAATGCCGAACAATTGTGCTGCACGCGCCTGCGTCAACCGGCGAGCCGCGATCAGCTCGTTGAGACGCATCGCGAGTTGCACGCGCAGTCTCCGCTCGTCGGCATCACGAAAGCCAAGATCCACCAGCACGTCGCCGCTCCCTGCATCGACCGGCTCCGTCTCAGTCTTCTTTGCTCGCATAACGAACCTCATAGTCGCTTTGTGCCGTTTTCAGGCGTTCATGGATCAGGCCGACGTCCTGTTTGGCCGTGCGCACTCCCGAAGGCGACTTCTTCTGGAAGCAGTGCAGGACATAGACCGCCTTTTCGAAGCGCACCGTGTAGACGGCCCTGAACGCATCGCCACGATGCTCCTCGACCAACTCGAAGACGCCCGGTCCTTCACCCTTCCATGCCTTGGCGGAAGGTGGCGTACCTCCGTGCTGGACTACGCTCAAGGTATAGCCAAGGTCGTCCACGACATCGTCGGGAAACGCCAGCAAGTCCTTTTTCGACGAGCCAACCCAATGAAGGGGCTTTTCCGTGGCCGCCGGGAGCCGAGCCATGCCGCATTATACCGTTTTAGGTATGCTTCGGTCCATCCTCATCGTCCCAACGGCAACCTCACCCGGAACGTCGAGCCCTGGCCGATGCGGCTTTCGACTTCGACTTGGCCGCCGTGGGTCTGGGCCACGTGCTTGACGATGGCCAGGCCGAGGCCGGTGCCGCCTTCTTCGCGGGCGCGCCCTTTGTCGACGCGGTAGAAGCGCTCGAAGAGACGGGGTATGGACTCGGGGGGGATTCCGATCCCGGTGTCGATCACTTCGAGCACCGCTTCGCCATCCGATCTTGAGAGCCGGAGGGTGATACGGCCTTCCGGGCGGTTGTACTTGATGGCGTTGTCGAGAAGATTGAGGACGAGGCGCTCCAAGCCGTCGGGATCGCCCAGCACGGGGGGCAGCGGCTCCTCTCCGGTTTCGATCGCGATCTCCACCCGCTTCTCGCGGGCGACGGCGGAGATCAGCTCGACGGCGCGGTGGACGACGGCGCCAAGGGCGACGGGCTCGCGCTCCAGCGCCGGCGCGACGCCTTCCAGGCGGGAAAGGGTGAGAAGGTCGTCGAGCAGCTCCTGGAGGCGCCGGCACTGGCTGACGATGCGATCGGTGAAACGGCGAGCGGTGGTGAGCTCCTCCAAGGCGCCGTCGCGCAGCGTCTCGGCGTAGCCGCGGATGGCGGCCAGCGGCGTCTTGAGCTCGTGGGAGACGTTGGCCACGAAGTCCTTGCGCATGTCGGCGACGCGGGTCAAGTCGGTGGTGTCGCGGGTCGCCACCACGGCTCCATGTTGACCGCCCAAGGTGAGCGGGGAGCTGGCCAGCAGCAGGGTTCGGCGCTCAGGAGCGGCGAGCTCGATCTGGCCGCTCTGCGGCTCGCCGCGGCGCAAGGTGTCGTCGATCAGCCGGGCGAAGCGTGGATGGCGGATGATCTCCAGCACCGGCCGGCCCGCGAAGTCGCCCTTGAGGTCGAACAGGCGATAGAAGGCGGGGTTGATCATCAGGGCGCGGCCGTCCGGCCCCACGACCAGCACTCCTTCCGACATGCTGGCGAGGATCTGCCGGAGCTGGTCCCGCTCTTTGCGCACCACCTCGAACTGTTCCTCGGCGGTGGCCGCCAGACGGTTGAGAGCCAGGGCGAGGGCCGCCAACTCGTCCTCATCCGGAACCTGGACGCGGGCAGCGCGGCCGGCGGCGATGTCCCGCGCGTCGGCGATGAGGCGCGAAAGGGGCTGGAAAAGCCGCCGGTCGAGCCACAGGGAAGTGACGAGAATGGCGAGTCCTGCGACCAGCGCGGCGAGCGCCAGAGACGTGGCCAGTCTGCCCTGGAGCGCCTGAAGCTGCTCCAAGGGCTCAGCCAGGCGCAGGATGTAGGCCTCGCCCCGGGGGCCGGCCAGGGTCTGGGCGGCGTAGACGTAGGTTTCCCCCGTCGTGGCACTCGTGCGCACCGACATTCCCGAACCTCGGGCCAGCGCCTCCCGAACCTCGGGCCGGTGGCTGTGGTTCTCCATGGCCGGCACCCGCTCCGGCGCCACGGAGCTGTCGGCGATCACCACGCCGTCGCGGCGGATCAGGGTCAGCCGCAGGCCGCTGTCGGCGGCGAGCTGCCGCACCCAGATTTTGGGATCGTTGGGATCCTCGGAGATTTTGCGCTCGACGATCGGCGAAAGGATGCGCAGCGTGTCGAAGAGCTGCACCGAGGCCGTGCGCTCGAACAGGCCGGGGAGAAGGAACCAGAGAAAGGCGCCGCCGACTGCGAGAGCCGCCAGGGCGGGCCAGAGGGGAGCGAGCCGCAGCTTCGGCGGCAGACCCAGGCGCCGCACTTTGAGATCAGGGCCTCAGCCGGTAGCCGACGCCGATGACGGTCTCAATGCGGTCAGCCTCGGAGCCAAGCTTGCGGCGCAGGCGCCGGATGTGAGTATCCACGGTCCGGCTGTCGATGTCCTCGGCATAGCCCCAAACGTCGGAGAGGAGCTGCCCCCGGGTCTGCACCCGGCCGCCGCGCTCCATGAGCAGGCGGAGCAGGCGGAACTCGGTGGCCGTCAGCGGCATTTCCTGGCCCCGCACCCGCAGCTGATGGCCGCCGACATCGAGTTGGATTCCCCCAACCTCCAGCAGATCGCCATTGGCTTCTTCGGGCTGCCGGCGACGCAGGACCGCCTTGACACGCAGCACCACCTCGCGGGGGCTGAACGGCTTGCTGATGTAGTCGTCGGCGCCCAGCTCGAGGCCCACGATGCGGTCCACTTCTTCGCCCCGGGCCGTGAGCATGACAATGGGCAGCCGGGAGGTGGCAGCGTCCCGCTTGAGCATGCGGGTCAGCTCCAGGCCGTCGACGCCGGGAAGCATCAGATCGAGCAGGACGAGGTCGGCCGGCTCGCGCCGCAAGGCCTCGAATCCGGAGTCTCCCCGCCGCGCCACTTCCACGGCGAAACCTTCCTTCTCGAGGTTGTACTGCAACACCTCGGCAATGTCGGGCTCGTCCTCGATAACCAGAATCCGCTCTCGTGCCATTGATCGGAGGCTATCACGGAGTCTTCCACAAAGGATGCGGAAAATCCTGTGGAAAAGAGCCCGCAAAGCGCTGGGCGAGGCCGTATTTCCGGGCCTTTCTCCACTTTGACCAAGCTGCTGTGCAACGCGCGCAAGCCGCTGATTTGATTGAGTTTGTAGGATTTACGGCAGGCATCGTGAAGAGCGCTGGGCGTCGAAGTGGAGAGTTTTCCACAGAAGAGCGTGTGAAGCCCTTGTGAGAATCGTGTTAACTCTTTGTGACACCGTGATTTACCGGAGCAAAGGCAATTGCTGCAACAGGTGGGACGGGGTGGAGAGGTTCTTACAACGCAGGGATGAGATTTCTTCTCAGTCGGCCACGACTTCCAGCCCCTGCCGCAGGCGGAGGCTCCGGCTGAAGACTGATTCAAAAAACCTGCCATGTTCCTGCGCCGCCTCCAGCTCGAGGTCGACGGCATAGCGCGACACCACCTCGAGAGTGACCTTGTGGGCGCGGATGGAGCCGTAGATCTCCTCGACGCGCGAGGCGTGGGTGCGATCCAGGGCATCGGCGATCCGCAGCAGGGCGGTGAGCTGGCGGATGATCCGTTGCTGCCAGGGCTTGAGGGCGGCAAAGGTGGGATGGCTG
>DATIOS010000069.1:0-3820 GCA_035472915.1 Thermoanaerobaculia bacterium | reverse complement strand
GCGTAGCCGGCCGGTGCCCTGGAAGTGAACGCCCGGCATGGCCAGCGCGGCAATGAGCACGACGATCAGGAGAGCTCCTGCCAGGGCCAGGCGTCTTGGCACGAGGCCCGGGGTGACCTGCGCGCCGGCCCGCTCGGCGCGGCGCAGGGTATCCAGGGCCGACCCGGCGGCGAGGACAACACCGGTCGCGAAGAGGAAAATGACGACCGCGGCCTGTGCCCGCACGCCCGTCTGGGGCGCGGCATTCAGGAGGACGGGCTCTCCCAGGGCGAAGGCGAGGAGGGCGAGGGCGGCCAGGCGCGCCACGGCGACGGAGGGGTTCGGCGGCACCGCCCGCGGCTTCTCCGAGTGCAACGGGCCCGGCAATCCGGTCTCTTCCTGCCGCCGCCGCAACAAGGCTTCCACTCGCAGCCGCTCCAGGCCATAGAGGCGGAGACCCTTTTGCTGCGGACGTAGATCCGCCTCCGGGCTCAGGCCTCGCGTCACGCCGGTGGCGAAGCGCCAGACGGCGGCGATGATCAGGAGGTTGGCGAGCCGCTCGCCGGCCGAAACGGACCTCTCCTCCCACGGCGCCACCAACATCACCAGAACGGTCGCGCTGACGAGGGCCACCGTGTAGCAGCCCTGGAGGTCGGCGTCCTCGCCGGAGATCCCACGATAGCGATAGCGTTCGATGAGCACCGTGGCGACGGCGAAGCAGAAGCCGATCCACTTGAGCGACGGGCCGCCGCCCAGGAAGGCCGAGCGGACGTCGACCAGATAAAACAGAAAAGCGGCCACCATGGCGATGACGGCAGCCGGCACCACGACGTGGTGAGTAAAGAGTGTCGCCAGGGAGTCGAGGCCGGGGTCCTCGTCGTGCGGGTTCACAGCGCGCCGGCTCCCAGGCTTTCCAGATCGGCGTCGTCGCGCACCGGATAGATGGGGACGCTCGGCGGCAGATCGGCGGATTCGGGGTCCTGTCCGGTCCTCTGAATCCAGACCACTCCGGTCTCGAAGCCCGAGCGTCGCAGCCCGGAGAGCACGGACCCCAGGCCCGCGCCCAAGTTCGGAGTCACGACGAGGACGACGAGGGAGCGCGGCAAACGTGGCAGCTCCGAATCGAGCAACTCTGGCAGAGACAAGCCCGGGGCCAAGGCCAGTCGCGCCAGCGCACTCCCCAACCGCTCGCGCTGCAGGCCGCCCTTCCCAGGTGCCACTTCAACCGGCCGGAAGGCGGAGATCCGCCGGCGGGCGCCGGCTTCCTCCAGAGCGTCCTCCAAACGGCGAAAGCTGCCGCCCGTCCAGTCAGCCGGGTAGCGCTCGGCCGCGTCGCCGCCGTTGGAGAGCAGGCCCACAGCCTGGCCACCGCCGAGGACGAGATCGGCGATGGAAGCCGCCGCCGTAACGGCGAGCTCGAGGGTCGAATCGCTCTCCGACTCCCCTGCCTCCCCGGTTACCGGCCAGGCGGCCTTCCCCATCTCCACGGCGAGCAAAACTCCTTCCAGCACCGCCGGCTCGAAGAGCTTCACTTGCAGCCGCCCCGAGCGCGCGGTGGCCCGCCAGTGGATGCGCCGCAGACCGTCCCCCGGCCGGTAGTCGCGCAGGCCGAGGAAGCGGGAGGGATCTTCGAACAGGCTCCGGCGCCGAGGCACCTCATGGACAGGCCGGTGGCCCAAGGGTTGCCCCTGGCCGAGAGGCACCACCCGAGGCAACACGGTGACGAAACGCACGTCCGGGTCCACCCAGAAGCGCCGCACGAGGCCGAAGGGATCGCTGGCCTCGATCACCGCTGGGCCGATGCGGAAGAGTCCTCGGCGGGTGGTGTGGAGGATGCAGGCGGAGCGCAGAATCCCGTCACTTTTCAGGGTCTCGAAGCCGCAGGCCGCGCCCTCGACGTCCAGCCCGGGCTCGACCTCATCGCGCCAGAAAAGCCAGAGCGCCGGCAGCGGCTTGCCGTTACGGAACACCAGGCGCGACTCGATCGACTCGCCCAGCTCCACAACCTCCGCCATCTCCGAGACCTCCATGGTCTCCTTGCCCAAGCTGCGCCGCACTTCCACGCCCAGCAGGCTGGCGGTCGGAAGCAGCGCCGCGACCCCCAAGGCCGCGAGAGCGACCACCGCGGCGTAGAGAAAAAATCCAGCCGAGAAAAGCGAGAGCAGAATAGCGATCGCGGCGGCTGTCGCTCCCCAGCGCAGCGCCTGGCGCCGCCGCAGGTCCCGGATCTCGCGACGGACCTCTCCGGCCGGCGGGTCCGCCGCGGCCGTCGCCGTCATCGCACGGGAGTGAAGTGGCTGGTGAACGCGGCCGGTCCGGGGTCGATGATGGGTGCCGGCACCAGGGCGACGGCCTGGTCCACCACCTGCTGCACGCTGCGTTTGGAGAGGCGCCCCTCGGTGCCAAGGATCACCCGGTGGTAGAAGATCGAGGGATAGAGGCGCTTGACGTCGTCGGGCAGCACGAAGCTGCGGCCAGCGAGGGCGGCACGGGCCTGGCAGACGCGGTAGAGCCCCTGCGTGGCGCGCGGCCCGGCGCCCAGCGCCAGCTCCTTCGAGCCGCGCGTGGCCGCCGTCACCTGCACGATGTAGCGCCGCACTTCGGGATGGACGTGCACCTCCCGGATCTCCTCCTGGAGCTTCGCCAGCACCTCCAGGCTCAACACCTGCACCACCTCGGCCAGCGGATCGCTACGCTCCCCCCGCTCCAGCATCTTTTCTTCGGCTCGCAGGCCGGGATAGCCGATGGTCAGGCGCATGAGGAAACGGTCGAGCTGGGCCTCAGGCAGAGGGAAAGTCCCCTCGTGTTCCACCGGGTTCTGCGTGGCGATGACGAAGAACGGGCGTTTGAGCAGGTAGGTATTGTTGTCCACGCTCACCTGGCGCTCGGCCATGCACTCCAGCAGCGCGGCTTGGGCCCGGGGAGTGGCGCGGTTGACCTCGTCCGCCAGCAGGATCTGGGTGAACACCGGACCGGGGCGGAACTCGAATTCGCCCGTCCTTTGATTGAAAACGCTCGAACCGGTGACATCGCCAGGCAGCAGGTCGGGCGTGCACTGCAAGCGGCGAAACTCGCCGCCGAGGGTCCGGGCCAGAGCCTTGGCAAGGAGGGTCTTGGCGGTGCCAGGCACATCCTCCAGGAGGAGATGCCCCTCGGCCAGAAGGCAGGCGAACACCAGCTCCAGCACCGCCCGCTTGCCGAAAATCACCGTCTCGAGCTGCTGTAGGACCGCCTCAGCGGCCTGCTGGACCTGCTTCATTGACGCCTCCCTCCCACCAAGCTGCACGGCAGATTCTGAAACAACTCTACTGTTTTACGGGCAAGAAGGGGATTTCGTCGCGACCCTTCGGACTCCAAGCCGTCATCCCAGGATATGACGCAACGTCCAGGGATATGTGGCGCCCTCTCGGAAGATGAGGCATTGTCCAGAAGTACGAGGCATCGCCCCTGGATTTGAGGCGTCCTTTCTGAATTTGACGCATCGCCGCGAGATTTGAGGCGACGTTCAGGGATATGAGGTAACGCTCCGGATATGAGGCGTCGTCTAAAGATGTGAGGCGTCGGCCCGGGATTTGAGGCGACATCCAGGGATCTGAGGCGTTGTCCCGGGATTTGAGGCGATGTCCTGCGATATGAGGCAACGTCCCGGGATATGAGGCGTTGTTGGGGGATATCAAGGGAACGTCGGGAGGTCTTGGGGGCGGAGATGTCGACCCGTTGCGTTATCGGGCGTCAACGTGGCCGGCGATATTCTCAGCGATTTCACGGCGCTACGAGGTCTTCCTGTCAGGGCGGCAACACCGGCTTCTTCAGGAAGATCCTCCAGGCCGGACGCGCACTT
>DATIOS010000068.1:0-19015 GCA_035472915.1 Thermoanaerobaculia bacterium | reverse complement strand
GCGACCCGTGCCAGGCTCAGGCGACGGTCGCGGTCACTCTGACGGCCGTTGCCACGGACGCCACGGCTTACTCCTGGAGCTTCGGCGACAGTGGCAGCGCCTCCGGGCCGGCCGCCACCCACGTCTACACCGCCGCGGGGACCTACAACGCCCAGCTCACGATCTCCACGGCCGGCTGTCTCAACCCGGCCTGCCAGAGCACGGCCACCCATGCGGTTACGGTCGCCTCCCCCGGTCCCGTAGCCACGTTCCTGGTGTCGCCGAACGCGACGCAGCAGGCGACGTTCGACGCCAGCTCGTCGACCAATGTCGCGGCCGGCTCCCTATTCGGCTGGGATTTCGGCGACGGCAGCCCCGCCGGCTCGGGCGCGATCGTCGTGCATACGTACGCCGCGCCGGGCTCTTACAAGGTCGTCCTCTCCGTCGCGCCGCCGGGCTGCGGCAACCCAGGCTGCCGAACTGTGACCTCGAAGACCTTGGTGGTCGGGCCGGCGCCGCCGCTTCAGGTGGTGGCCGACTTCTCGGATGGCTCGTGCACCGGCGACCCGTGCCAGGCTCAGGCGACGGTCGCGGTCACTCTGACGGCCGTTGCCACGGACGCCACGGCTTACTCCTGGAGCTTCGGCGACGGCACCACCGGCAACGGCCGGCAGGTCACCCACGCCTGGGCGCGGGAGGGCACCTATACCGTCTCCCTGACGGCGGTCAAGGGAACTTCGGCCGCAACGAGGATACGCAACTTTGCGGTCAGCACGGCGCCGCCGCCGACGACCAAGACGAGGCTGCTCCCCCTGGCCGCAGAGAGCAAGGTCGTGCCGGTACAGTCGAGCGATCTCTACGTCTATAACCCGGGAACCACACCGCTCGGCGTCACTCTCGAGCTCCGCAAGCGGGGCGCTCCCGAAGCCAATCCGCCGCAGGTTGCCCGTACCCTTCAACCAGGGGCGACGCTGTTCGCGAAGGACGTGCTGAGCGGGCTGTTCAACGTCCAGAACGTGGCAGGCTTCATCAACGTCGTCACCGGCGTCGGCAGCGCCGAGCCGGTCGTCGCGTCGTTCAACAGTCAAGGCGCAACGGCGGGCAAGATTTTTGGGCTGACCATTCCGGGCACACCGGCGGGCGGTGCAGCGGCGCCCGGCTCCGCCGGCTCGTCGCAGTACCTGGTGGGCCTTCATGACACCGCGGACCGGCAGTCGGTCTTCGGTGTCGACAACCCGGCCGGCGACACGGCCACCTATCGCCTCAGGTCTTACGACAAGACGGGCCATCTCCTCAAGGAGTCGGCGGACCTGACGCTCGCCGGTCACGATCAGCGGCAGTTTGCTCTGCAGGAGATCCGCGACAGCCTCGGCACCCAGAATCTCGACGACTACCGGGTGGAGGTGAAGCCCGTGTCGGGGCCGCAGGTTTTCCCGTTCGCTTCCGACGTCCGTCTCGGGTCGGGAGATCCGTCGTTCACCGCGCCGGGCAGCTTCAAGACGCCGGCGCTCTACCTTCTGGGAGTGCTCACGGGAGCTGGGGCGGCGGGCACCACTTGGCAGACGGATCTGCTGCTGTCCAACGTCGGCGATCAAGCGGTGCAGACCTCCCTGACATTCACCGGCGCAGGCAACACCGTCAAGACGGCACAGGTCACCGTGCCGCCGGGCTCGACGCAGCGGCTGGCGAACGCCTTGTTCACCCAGTTCGCCCTGAAGAACGGCACCGGCGTCCTCACCCTGACCAGCACGTCGCCCAGCGGCATCTTCCCGATCGCCAGTGCCGAGACCTACGACAACACCAACCCGGCCAAGCGGTTTGGCGAATCGCTGGTGGCGCTGAGCGACGCGGATGCGGCGGACCTGGGCAAGAAGGAAGTTCTCGTGGGGCTGCGCCAAGGCGGGTCCAACAAGACGACGCTCTGGATCTTCAACCCGAGCACTGCTCCTGGTGTCTACGACGTGGTCTACCGCGGCCTCGACGGCGCGCTGCTGGGCACCCTGCCGGGGATCAAGATCGCCGCCGGCCAACTGAGTCAGATCTCGCCCAGTCAGCATCCGGCCGCGACGGCGGCGGCGGCCAACGGCTTCACGGTGGAGGTCGTGGTGAAGGGCGGCAAGGCTCTGGCCGCGGCCCAGGTGATCGTCACTGGCAGCAGCGATCCGGCCTACGTCGCCGGTGAGGTGCGGTAGGCAAAATTCGAGGACGTCGAAGATTGGCACGACAGCAGGGACGATCAAGGACTCTGAGGTCCTCGCCGTCCCTGTTGTCCCTGAGGTCCGTGCTCGACGTTCCGCAGCTCTCAACCGTACAAACAGGTGCATGCGCTCCTGCGCTAGACTCCCGGCGATGAACCTCAATCTCGATCCGGCCGATCCGGCCGCGCTGCGCGAGCGGTACAACACCGCCGATCCCTTTCCCCACATCGTCCTCGACGGGCTTTTCCCCGACGCGACGCTGGAGGCGGTGCTGGCCGAGTTCCCCCGGCCCGACGAGATCGAATGGGCGGCCTTCGACAATCCGACGGAGAAGAAGCTCGGCTACCGCTACACGTCGCCGCTGAAGCGCAATCTCCGGGATTTCCTCGTCGACATGAGCTCGCCGCCCGTCCTGCGCTTCCTGGAAGCGTTGACCGGTATCGAGGGACTGATCCCCGATCCTTATTTCGGCGGCGCGGGGCCGCATCAGATTTTGCCGGGAGGATTCCTCAAGGTCCATGTCGACTTCAACTGGCACCCGCTCCTGAAGCTCGACCGCCGGATCAACCTGCTCGCCTATCTGAACCAGGACTGGCGGGAGGAGTACGGCGGGCATCTCGAGCTGTGGAGCCGCGACATGGCGCGCCGCGAGCAGAAGATCCTGCCCGTCTTCAACCGGACGGTGATCTTCAACACCACGGACTTCTCCTATCACGGCCACCCCGAGCCGCTCACCTGCCCGGAGGGGAAGACCCGCAAGTCGGTGTCGTTCTACTACTACACCAACGGCCGGCCGGCGGAGGAGCGGTCGGCGCCCCACGACACCATCTTCAAGAAAACCCACGAGCATGAGTGGTAGGCGCCGGGGCGCATGACCGAGAGCCGCGTCGACCTGTCGGTCGTCGTCCCCGCGTACAACGAGGAAGGCCGGCTGGAGCCCGGACTGCGCCGGGCCGTGGAGTACCTGCGCGGCCGGGGCCGCCCCTTCGAGCTGCTGGTGGTCGACGACGGCAGTCGCGACGGCACGTCCGCCGTTGCCGCCTCTTTCGCGGCCGAGGGCGTGCGGGTGATCCGGCACGAGCGCAACCGCGGCAAGGGCGCGGCCGTGCGCACCGGCGTCGTCGCCAGCCGCGGCGCGCGGGTGCTGATCTCGGACGCCGATTTCTCGACTCCCATCGAGGAAGTGGTGAAGCTCGAGGCCCGGCTCGGCGACGGCACGCCCCTGGTGATCGGCAGCCGCGGCATGGACAGCTCGCAGGTGCGCCAGCACCAACCCTTCTACCGCGAAATGATGGGCCGCACCTTCAATCTCATCATCCGGCTGGTCGGCGTGCGCGGCATAAGGGACACCCAGTGCGGCTTCAAGCTCGCCGCGGGCGACACCGGCCGCAGCCTGTTCTCGGAGCTGACCCTCGACGGCTTCGCCTGGGACGTGGAGATGATCTGGCTGGCTCGCCGCCGGGGCTACGGCGTCGCCGAAGTGGGCGTCGTCTGGGTCAACTCCCCGGACTCGCGCGTCGATCCCATCCGATCGTCGCTGTCGATGCTTCGCGACGTGGTGTTGATGCGTTTTCGCCACCGGAGCCGGCGGTGACGCTCGCGCCCCGGGGTCAACCCGGTTTGCGTCCGGCGGCGGCGATGGTGGTCGCCGGCAGCCAGAGCTGGCGGTCCTTGAGCGCGGCCGGCATCCGGAGCCCGAGCTTTTCGCCGATCAGGTCGAACGAAAAAGCGCTGGCATAGGGCAGCCGCTGCACTGCCTCGTAGCCGCTCCGGCGGAGCAGCTCCGCAAGGGTCCTGGAATCGAAGAACGTAACGTGCTCGGGGATCTTGAAGAACGGCCAGCCGTAGCGCATCAGCGGGCGCCAGAAGCTGCCCATGTCGGGAGTCGCGACCAACAGCCAACCGCCGGGGCGCAACTGGCCGGCGAGGGTGCGCAGGAAGCCCACTGGATCGTAGATGTGCTCGATGACGTGAATGACGGCGATGCAGTCGAACGGCTCGCCGGCGGCGTCCGCGGCGAGCTCGGCGGTGCCGCCGAGGATGACGCGGTCGGCCCGGCTGCTGGCCTTCTCGAGCGCGGCGGGCGAGTAGTCGGTGCCCGTGCGGTGGGCGAAATGACCCCGCGCCTCGTCGAGGAAGAAGCCGTAGGCGCAGCCCACTTCGAGCAGCCGGCCGCCGGTCATGCCCCGCCGGTCGAGCTCGGCGAGGAAGCGGCGAAAGGTGGGGCGCAGGGTTGCTTCTTGCGCCTGGTAGCTGGAGTAACCCGCCGTGCCGCCCTCGAAATAGGCATCGTCGACATAGTGTGCGTGCATCGCGGGCTCCGCCAGCCGCGGGTGCAGATACCAGAGCCCGCAGCGCCGGCAGCGGGCGACGGCATAGGGAGAAAAGACGTAAACGTTCCCGTGGCGCTCCTCGCTGCCGCAGAGCGGACAGGGGGAACGCTCGAGATCGGCGGCTGAGACGACTGACATGATTGAGCGATGGGAGGCTTTGAGATCGGAACTGGAAAGTCGGCGCGGCGGGTAGTGTATCCCCGGGAGGGACGGCGGTGAACCCCGCGCTCCCACTGCTGGTGCTGCTCTCGCTGGGCGGCCTTCTCCTGCGGCGGCGCGAGATTGGCATTCCCTGGGCGGTCTGCGGCCTGGCTGGAATCGCCTTGCTGTGGCCGGCGCTGCGGTTGCCGGACGGAATTCCCAGCCCCGCCGCGACGCTGGCGATGCAGGCGCCCTGGCAAGCGGTTGCCAATCCGGCGGCTGGCAATCCCAACCTGCGGGACGTCACCTTCCAGGTCGAGCCCTGGCTGCTCTTTCTCCGCCACGAGATGCGCGCCGGCCGGTTGCCGTTCTGGGACCCGCACCAGTTCTCCGGCAGTCCCTACTGGAGCAACGGCTCGGGAGCGCCCCTCTTTCCCCTGCATCTGCTCTTCGCCGCCCTGCCGCTTCAGCTCGGATTCGTATTGCTGCCGTGGTTGCGCCTGGTGATCGGCGGCTGCGGCGCCTGGCTGCTGGCCCGCGAGCTGGGTGTCAGGCGCCCCTCCGCCCTCCTCGCCGCCCTGATCTTTCCTCTCTCGGGGATGATCACCAGCTTCCTCCTCTTCCCAATGGGGAACTGCGACGCCCTCGTGCCCTGGGTGTTCCTGGCGGTCGAGCGCCTCGCCAACGGCCGGGGAAGCTGGATCGGCCTCGCCCTGGCCGCCGGCCTGCAGCTCCTGGGCGGCCACCCGGAGACGCCCGTCTTCACCGCCCTGCTGGCGGGGGTGTATCTGCTGGCGCGGGGGGTGGATCGCGCCCCAAGACCCTCACCCCTGACCCCTCTCCCGCCCCCTCCCAACCCCCCACACCGGGAGAGGGGAACCCGGCTGGAGCTGCCTCGCAGGCCTCCCTCTTCTCCCGGTGTGGGGGGGTGGGAGGGGGCGGGAGAAGAGGGCTGGGGTGATGAGGGTCTTGGGCGGGGGCGCTCTGAGAGAACATTGGCGCTCATCACCATCTGGGCGCAATTCGTCGCCGGCTGGACGGTGGCGGGAGCGATCGCCGCCATTCATCTCCTTCCCCTGTACAAGACGCTCACCGGCAGCGGCAAGTGGCTGGCGGCGGCGCCCGGCCCGCCCGCGCCACTGGCGGCCATCGCCGCCGTCCTCCTGCGCTCGGTGCTGCCCGAGGCCTTGGGCAATCCGGCGGACGGTTCCTGGTGGGGACCGTACAACTACGCCGCCACCGCGATCTACGCCGGCGCCCTGACGCTGCCGTTCGCCGCCGCCGGGCTGGCAGGCGTCCGGGGCGACCGCCGCTGGCGGGCCGTGGCCGTGATGACCCTGTTTGCTTTGGTAGGCGCTTATCAGCTCTTCGGCATGCGGACCGTGCTCTACGCCCTGCCGGTGATCAACCGGGGTCTCCACCACTACATGAAGTTCGGCGTCGAGCTGGGCCTGGGGCTGCTGGCCGCCGCCGGCTGCGACCGGTGGCTCGCGGGAAAGGGCCGGGGAATCCTGGCCGGCTCCGCGCTGGTGCTGGCGCTGGTGACCCTGACGGCCTGGAAGTTCGGAGACGAGTGGCGCCAGCGCGGTCTCTCTGGAATCGAGGTCGCCTGGATCGCCGGCGTCGGCGGCCTCACCCTCCTGCTCGCCCTCTCCTTGCGTTTGCCGGCGAACCGGCGCTGGACGGCGTGGCTATTCCTGCCCGGCCTCCTGATGGTGGACCTTGTGGTGGCGCACGGCCGCACCAATCCCGGACTGCCGGTGGGGAAGCTCTACCCGGCCACCGACGCCGTCCGCTTCCTTCAGGGGAAGCCGGAGCGCGTGGCGGGCCTGGGCACCGCCCTCTTTCCCGACGCGTCCATGGTCTATGGACTCTATGACGTCCGCGGGGACAGCCCGGTGAAGCTCCAGCGCTACGATCGGGTCTACGCCCAGATGGGCGCCGGCGATCCCGTCTACTTCCGGCCGATCCAGAGCTGGCGCAGTCCCTGGCTCGACCGTCTGGCCGTCCGCTGGGTGATGGCCGGACCGGCGGAGGAGCCGCCGCCCGGCTTGGGCTGGACCCTCGCCTACGCCGGCACGGACGCCCGCATCTACGAGCGGCCGTCTCCCATGCCGCTGGTGCGTCTTGAAGGAGTCCAAGGCGGCGAGGCGAGAGTGGCCGTCCGCAAGCCGGGATTCTGGGCGATCGACCTCAACGCCCCAAGCGGCGGCAAGCTGGTTGTGGCGGAGACCTGGGACCCCGGTTGGAGCGCCACGCTGAACGGCAAGGCCGTGGCTGTGGAGACCGAGCTCGGCATCCTTCTAGGAGTGAAGGTGGGCCCCGGGCCGGGGCGGGTCGAGCTGCGGTACCGGCCGGACGGTTTCGCGGCGGGAGCGGCGCTGAGCGTGCTGGGGCTGGTGGTTGTGGGCGTGGGTGCGATGCGGCGGCGGAAGACCCTCATCACCCCGGCCCTCTTCTCCCAGCCTCCCCCCGCCTGACGGGAGAAGAGGGAGTGGTTAGCTTTGAAAAAGCCAAGAACCGTCCGACGTCTCGTGTCTTTCTCCCCTCTCTCCCGGACGGTGGGGGGGAGGCTGGGAGAGAGGGGTCGGGGGAGTGAGGGTCTGCCCTGAAGGGGCGTGCTCCGGCGTCGTCGCGGTGCGTTCGCTTCCTAAAACAAATCGCTATCCCCCATCATGTAATAAAGCCGCGCCCGCAGCTCCTCCTCCGGGTCCACCTCAAAGGGCACGAACACAAATCCCAGATCGTCAGGCTCTGGGCGGCCCTCGAAGCCCAAACCCAGGACGGTTTCCCGCCACCAGGCCGGGCGGCTGGAAGCCCAGGTCTCGACGGTCTTCGCCTGGCCGTGCTCCGGAGCGGCGAGAACCCCGGCCAGGAGCTGGCGAGGCGCCGCCGGAACCTCAGGGTCGAACAAGGCGTCGCCCCACAGCAGGCGCTCGCCCTTGGCGCGGAAGACGCTCCAGCCGGCGAGCCGGTTCCAGCGGAAAACGGCGTAGAGGAAGTACTCGGTGTCCGGACAATGGGCGTAGCGCCATTCGAGATATTGGGCGTCGCGCTCGACGAGCAGGCCGTAGGCGCCGCTCACCCGCTGGAAGAACGCGTCCCAGCGGGCGTCGAAGTGGGCGATCCGCTCGACGCGAAAACCGGTGAGCCGCGAGAGGATCGGGTTCGGCTTGGCGGGAGGCCGCGCGGCGAGGTCCAGGACGTGGAACGGCAGCGATTCCAGCCGGCGGGCGCCCACGAAGCTCATGGAGAAGCGCTGGATGTTGCCGGTGTTGAAGCCGTAGTTGAAAGCGACCTGGCCTTCGCAGAACCTGGCGTAGTAGTGCCGCACCGTCCTGCCGAGGAGGCTGGTCGGCCCGCGGCCCAGGTGCCGGAAGGACGGCTCGGTCATCGTGTCGCCGATCTGCAGGGCCGGGAGCGTGCGCGGGCCGCCGCCGGTCGCGCGGTGAAAGCGCACCGGGTAGCCGGCGTAGTGCGCCACCAGTTGGCCTTCGGGGGAAAAGGCCTCGCTGATTTTCAGCGCGCCGTACGGGTTCTCCTGGTACTCCCAACGCCAGCGCGCGAGGCTGCGCTCGACGTGGAAGCTGCGGCGAAACATCGGCAGGATCTGCTCTTCGTCGCCGTCCCGGAGCTCGCGGACGAAGCAGCTCTCCTGGCGCGCAAGATAGACTGCGGCGGTAGCGCCCCGTTCCGGTTTCAGGATGACGAACCCCGCTTCGGAAAGGGCGATGACGAGATCCTGTGAAATGGCGGAGTCATTCGGACTCGGGATCAGCAGCCGACCTTTCTCGCGCAGCCGCCGGTGAGCTTCTCCGAGCACCTCTCCGCGCCGCCGGCTGTCGCTGGGAATCTCGAGGAGCACGAGCGCATCCACGCCTGCCGCCTCGGAAGCGGGCTCTTCGGCGAGGAGATCGCTCGTGAGCGTCACCGTATGGCCCGCTTCCGAGAGCTCCTGGACAAGGGGGCCAGGGTCCGGCCCGGCGAGCAGAATGCGTCCGGGCGGCGAGGGGAGGAGGGGCAACAATGAATCGGAGGAGGCGGCCAAGAGGCTTGCCATTCTAGCGATTGAAAGCGACGTAGGATATCGCCCGATGAATGAGACGCTCCAACCGCCCGGCTCGACCGAGCGCGTCCACGCCGCGAGCGTCCTCGTCCTCGCTCCCCATTACGACGACGAGGTGCTGGGCTGCGGCGGCCTGATCGCCGGGTTTGCCGCGGCGGGCGCCGTGGTACGCGTTCTATACCTCACCGACAGCAGCGGCGGGGCGGAAGTCGTGGCGGATCGCGACGCCTATGGCCGGCGCCGGCGCGAAGAATCAGCGGAGGTTTGCGAGATCGTGGGGATCGCCGGCTGCGACCATCTCGGGCTCCCCGACGGCTTTCTGGACCAGCATCTCGACGCCGCGGAGCAGGGAATCCGCCGGGCGATTTTCACCCAGCGGCCGGATCTCGTCCTCGTCCCCTCGCCCCTGGAAATCACTCGCGATCATCGCGCCGCCTTCGCCGCCCTCCATCGCCTCTTGTCGCCGTTCCGCGAGGGCAACGCTTCAGGCGACAGCCTGGAGCCGCTGCGCAACCTCCGCATCTTCCTTTACGAGGTCAACCACCCCGGCCATCCGGATCTATTGGTGGACGTGAGCGCCGAGCAGGAGCGGCTCGAGCAGGCGATGGCGGTCTACGCCAGCCAGGAGGAGCGCCATCCTTACTGGAACGCCGGTCTCGGGCTGCGCCGCTTCCGCACCCTGAGCCTGGGCCCCGGCGTGATGTTGGCGGAAGCCTATCGCCGCCTCACCGTCGACGACTTCACCACCCGCAGCCCGGCGCAATTGATCCGCCATCTCGGCGGCCTGCCCGAGATCGCCGAAGTGCGGGAGGGACCGCGGATCTCGGTCGTCGTCCGCACCCGCGACCGTCCGGAGCTGCTGGCCGAGGCTCTCGCGAGCCTCGCCGCGGGCTCCTACCGCCGCGCCGAGCTGGTGCTGGTCAACGACGGCGGCAAACCGCCCATCCTCCCCGAGGACTATCCGCTGCCGGTGGTGCGGGTCGATCTCGCCCAGCCGCAGGGGCGGGCCGCCGCCGCTCAAGGAGGCGTGGCTGCGGCCACCGGCGAGTACGTAGCCTTCCTCGACGACGACGACCTCGCCGCGCCCGAGCATCTCGCCACGCTCGCCGGCCTGGTGTCTGCCGCCGGCGTGCGCGTCGCCTACACCGACGCCGCGGTGGCCGTCTACGAGCACGAGCCCGGCGGCTGGGTCTGCCGTGAACGGCGGTTGCCGTACAGCCGCGACTTCGATCCCGACGTCCTGCGGGTGGACAACTACATTCCCTTCAACACCTTGCTCATCGAGCGCCGCCTGTTCGGCGAGGCCGGCGACTTCGACTCCACCCTGCCGTTTTTCGAGGATTGGGACTTCCTGATCCGCCTGTCGGCGATCACTCCGTTCCATCACCGGGCTCAGGTGACCTGCGAGTACCGGCACTTCCGTGGCGGCGGCCACCATATCTTCGGCGAGCGGCCCCGGGAACGCGCCGACTTCCTGGAAGTGAAGGCCCGAGTGCTGGCCAAGCACGCCGCTGCGCTACGGCCCGACGTGTTGGCGCGGGCCATCGATACCCTGCGCGCCGAGCTGGTGGCGGAGCGTGAGTCGGCGGCGGCCGCCCGTCGCGAGCTCACCGCGCGCCAGGCGGACTTCGCCTCCCTGGAAACCAGCCACGCGGCCTTGGCGGACGAATACCACGCCCTGAACGCTGATCGCGTCCGCCTCGAGGAGCGCTATCACGCCTTGAACGGTGAGCTGACCGCGTTGCGGGCCCAACTCGCCGCCACGGAGGAAGGTCACGGCAAGGCCACCGCCGAAGTCCAGCGTCTCTACGACCAGGAGGCGACGCTGCGGTCCGCGATCGAGGATCAGACCGCCCATCTCGGCCGCACCTACGCCGAGATCGAGCGCCTGAACGGCACCATCCGCGAGATGGAAGCGACCCGCGCCTGGCGGCTGCACAACTGGATGCGGCGACGGCCCTCATGAGCCGCATCGCCCTCCTCTCCAGCGAGCCCATCCGCGCCCGGATGGCCGGCATCGGCATTCGCTATCTGGAGTTTGCGCGCCGGTTGCCGCAGGCGGGAATCGACGTGGTCCTGGTCTCGCCCGCGGCGCCGGAGGAGACGGTGGCACTGGGCAGCCTCGGGGGCGTCGAGGTCCGCCAATTCGAACGCGGGCGCCTTGCCGCCCTGCTCGGCGGCTGCGACGGCGCCGTGGCCCAGGGGCAGCTCGCCAACGACCTCGTCCTGGAGATGCCGGGCCTGCCGGTCGCCATCGACCTGTACGATCCCTGGCTGATCGAGAACTTCGCCTACTTCGAGACCCTCGGGCTCGATCCGTACCGCAACGATCACGCCACCTGGGGGCTGCAGATGGCCCGCGGCGACTTCTTCCTCTGCTCGTCGGAGGAGCAAAGGACCTTCTATCTCGGCTTCCTCGCCGCCGCCGGCAGGGTCAATCCCGAGCGGATGGCGGGCGATCCAGATCTCGCGACGCTCATCGCGCCCGTCCCCTTCGGCGTTCCCGACGAGTTGCCGCCCCACCATCCGGTGCTGCCAACCCGCGCTTCCGGTGAGAGGCGGCTCCTCTTCGGCGGGCTCTATGATTGGTACGATCCGTGGACGCTCCTCGACGCCCTGGCTCTGTTGGATCGCGCCGGCTGGACGCTCCTTCTCATCCGCAATCCCAATCCTGAGAGCACGCCGCAGCGTCTTTTCGCCCGCGTCGAGGCTCGCTGCCGCGAGCTGGGCTTGTGGGGAACCCGCGTCCAGGCGCTGGACTGGGTGCCCGCCGAGCGGCGCTACGATCTGCTGCGCGACGTCGACCTTCTGGTGGCTCCCCACCGGCCGAGCCTGGAGACCCGCCTTTCCCTGCGCACCCGCTTCCTCGACGCGCTCGCCGCCGGTTGCCCGGTGGTGACCAGCGAGGGCGGCGCCATGAGCCGCCTGCTCGCCGAGCATCACGCCGGCTGGATCGCTCCTCCCGGCGACGCCTCGGCTCTGGCCCACGCATTGGCCGAGGCGCTGGACGACCCGGCCTCGCGCCAGGCCGGAGCCCGGACCCTGTTGGATCAATTTCGTTGGGATTACGTCCTCGCGCCCCTGGTCGCCTTCTGCCGTGACCCCAAAATCGATGGCACCAAGGAGCGCTTCGGCCAGCAGCCGGCCACGACCGCGCCGGCGGATCGGATCGTTTTCCGTCTTCGCCGCCGGCTGAGGAAATGGGGTTTCGGAGCGTGACGGTCCTGCGCAAAGTGGCTGTCGCCATTCTTTCCTGGAACGGCAAGCATCATCTGGAGACCTGCCTGGAGGCCCTGGCCGCGCAGCACGATCCGGGGGTGGATTGGGAGGTGCTCGTCCTCGACAATGGCTCGACGGACGGCACCGTCGCCTGGATGCGCGAGCACTATGGCGGTGATCGCGGTGACCGGCGGGTGCGGCTGATCGAAAGCCCGGTGAACCTCGGCTTCTGCGGCGGCAACAACGCCCTGGTGGCCGCGACGGGCGCGGACGTCGACGCCGTGGCCCTGCTGAACAACGACACCCGGCCGGAGCCGGGCTGGCTCGGTGCGCTGGTGGCGGCCCTCGGCTCGGCGCCGCCCGACGTGGCCGCCGTCTCCGGCAAGATCATGGACTGGGCCGGCGAGCGCCTGGACTTCGGCCGCGGCCTGATGACCTTCGACGGCCACGCCTTCCAGCTCGACTACCGCCGGCCCCTGAAGACGGCCCGGGTGCCGGCGCCTGGGGCTGAGCTGGCCTTTGCCTGCGGCGGCAACATGCTCGTCCGCCGCGCCTCCTTCCTCGCCGCCGGAGGCTTCGACGACGACTACTTCGCCTACCTGGAGGACGTGGACCTGGGCTGGCGCCTGTGGTCCGGCGGCGAGCGCGTCGTCTTCGCTCCCGAGGCTGCCGTCCACCACCGTTCCGGCGCCACGAGCGACCTGCTGGGGCTCTACAATCGCGGCTTCCTCTTCGAGCGCAACGCTTTCCTCACCGCCTACAAGAACTACGAGCCCGGCCTTTGGGAGCGCATCCTGCCGGCCGTGATGTTGACGCTGACCAGCCGCACCCAGGCGCTCCTCGAAAGCAATCCCGGAGCGGAGATCCTGCGCGTCGATCCTTACGCCGGCCACATCGCCAACACGGCGGGGAAGGCCGCCGCCGCGGTCTCGCCGGCCCCGGTTCGGGACCTTCCTCCGGCCACCACCTGGGAAGGATTGAAGATCCGCTGGCGGGGCTATGGTCCCCGGGAGTTCCTCCGCCGCGGTCTCGGCAAGCTGGGAGGCGGACCACCGCCGGCTGTCGCCTCTCCCGTCGCCGGGGCCGAGCCGCCCCGCCTCACCGACGAGCGCACCGTGGCGCAACTGAGGGCCACGCACTGGCTGCTCGGCCATCTGGACAGCGCCGCCACGCGCCGCGCTGAGATCCAGAAGCGCCGGCGCCGTCCGGATCAGGAAATCTTCGAGCGCTTCCCCGTCTACCTCGTCCCCACCTATCCCGGAGACCACGCTCTGTTCGCCAGCCCGGGTTTCCGCGACTGGCTGCCGAAGGAGTTGCCCCTGACCGAGGCGCGCCTGGAGGACATCATGGAGATGTGAAGCCGCCGCGCCAGGATCTCCAGAAGTCGGTGCAGCTCTGGAGATGTTGGAGCAGACTCTAGAGATGCAGACCAGAGTCTGGAGAGCCGATTTGCGCGGATTATCCCCCCTGCCGCACCCTGAGAGGTAGGGACTCCTTTTGATCCCGAAGAAAGTGGGCCAAGAGAGAAAGGATTGGAACATGCGAAAAGTCATCAAGCTGGCGATGGCGACCCTGATTCTCGCCGCAGTCTTCTCGAAGCCTTCGTATAGCGAGTGGCCAAGCTGCGATTTCTGCGTCAACTACTGTCAGTGGAACCAGCCTGGAAACTTGGCGGGGTGTCTCTGCGACAACTGTCCGGAATGCGCGATCTCTTTCTGTTGAGGAACAATCCTGCCAGGGCGGGCGCGCCATCGCCATATATTTCCGGGCGCGCACGCCGTCACAACCCAGGGAAGCGTCGGAATCCTGCCGGCTGGGAAAGTGCCAAGTCTCGTCTCACTCGGCGCGGGCCTCTAGCGTATGGAACGAATCCAGGTAAGCCGCCAGGGCCTGTACTGCTACGGCGGTGGATAGAGCCGGGGAACCCCAGAATCCTAGCGGTCGGAAGGCGGCGTAGGTGGGCCAACTCCCGTTCGTTTCCTGGCAGGCGAGGAGCCGGTCGGCTAGGGAGACGAGAAGGTCCCGCGGGGTCCGCAGAACCGTCGAGGCGTACAAGAGGAAGGCCAGGTCGAGAACCGAGAGATCCGCCGCCATCTGGTTTTTAAGCCGGAGGAGGAGATGGCGGCGATTGCACGGCAGTACTTGGTCGCGGAGACGGGTGGGCAGAAAGGTCGCGAAGTAGAGGAGAGCAAAGGGCGAGCGATAGTACTTGGTGCCCTGGGTGAAGTCGCTTTGGGTCAGGACTCTCCGTAGCCACTGAACCGTTGTCTCGCAAGGCAGGTTGTTGCGATTCAGGAAGCGAATGACGTTGACGTTGACCACAGGATCGATGTCGTCCTCCCGGACCCGGTCTTCGATCCAGGTCAGGAACATCCCCTGGGAGGTGATCCGTCGTGCGACGCGCCGTGCTAGGCGCGCGTAGTCGAACTGCCCTGGTAGAAGGCGCTGCAGGACCAAATTGAGCAGGCAGACACTGTCGAGGTCCGCCTCGATACCCTCCGGTAGGAAGTAGTAAAGGCCACCTGGCTGGCGTTGGCTCAGGAGATAGGCGACTCCCCGGGCGAAGAGGGGCTCGAGCGGCAGCCGTCGCCTGAGAGCGCCCAGCGCCAAGAGCGCCCAACCGGTAAGGAACGGCGACTCGACGTGCCGCCAGGGTTTCATCTGGGGTGACTCCGACCAGCAAATGCGGAGCTCACCGCCAGGCGTCTGTTCGCCTGCGAGATATGCGACTCCCCCCGCGAGGGCGCGGCCCATCCCAGTCCTGTCCACAGCCCTCTAGCTAGACCTCGGGCTTGCTCACCAGGTAATCATGGAGGACCAGGGCGTCGATGCCAGTCGAGAGGAAGCAGTCGACGGCGTCCTTCGGAGTTTCCACGATCGGCCGGTCGGCGACGTTGAACGAGGTGTTGAGGACGATTGGCACGGCGGTCTTCTCGTGGAAGGCTTCGATCAGAGAGTAGAAGCGTGGGTTGGTCGTGCAGTCGACGGTCTGCAGGCGCGCCGAGCCATCAATGTGGGTGACGGCGGGTATGACGCTTCGCCGGTCCTGGCGCACCGGCACGACTCGCAGCATATAGGGGCTCGAAGAATCGATCTCGAACCATTCCGGAGCCTTCTCTTTGAGCACGGCAGGGGCGAAGGGACGGAACGATTCGCGGTGTTTGACCCGATTGTTGAGGAGGTCTTTCATACCCGTCGATCGAGGGTCGGCGAGAATGCTACGGTTGCCAAGGGCACGGGGACCGTACTCGGATCCACCCTGGAACCAGCCGAGAATCCTGCCTTGGGCAAGCAGTCCGGCGGCGAGTTGTTCGATCCGCTCGGAGCGGGTCACTTCGAGCCCTGCCTGACGGATCGCCGTCTCGATCTCCGCATCGTCGTAGGAGGGACCGAGATAATCGTGGTCCAGACCTTTGTCCAGCTTCTGGTCGCGCAGGACGCGGGCGCCGTAGAGGGCGCATCCGAGCGCCTGACCGGAATCGCCACAGTTCGGCATCACGTACAGTCGCTTGAACCGCGAGGCGCGGAGGACTTTTTCGTTGGCGACGCTGTTGAGGCCGACACCCCCGGCGATGCAGAGGTTTTCCGAGGAGCTCAGCCGCTCAAGCGCGCGGACCGCGTTGACAAGGATATCTTCGAGCAGGCTCTGGGCTGCAAACGCGAGGTCGGCGTGGACCTGCCGCAGAGGCTCTCCTGGAGCTCGTTCGGGGCTGAAGCGGCGCAGCACCGGAGCGAGCGAGCGATCTGAGAGAAAACGAAAAGAGCCGTCGTCGAACAGTCTCAGGTTGAGGGACAGATGGCGGTAGATGCCGTCCTCGCCGTAGGGAGCCAAGCCCATGGTCTTGCCTTCCTGTCCCTGACGGAAACCTAGAAACTGGGTGAAGGCCGCGTAGAGACGCCCAGGGCTCGAGTCCGGGAAGGTGTGCTCATGAAACACGCGAATGCGTTTGCCCGAGGCCTCAGACAGGGTCATCGCGAGCTTCGAGCCCTTCAGCCTCGGCAGCTCTTCGCCGCAGGTGTCGACGGTCAGCACCGAGGTGTCCTCGAAGGAGCTGCCCAGGAAGGCCTGGCACTGGTGGACGGTGTGGTGCTCGAGATCCAGGAAGACCTCGGCATTCGGCAGCAGGCGTTGTAGCTTCCGGACGTTCCGCGGCCACCAACGGTTGACGGTAAAGGAGCTGTGGCTTCCGACGACGAGGTCAATATCTTCGGGGCCGATTGGGAGCCCCTTCAAGAGTGCCTTGAGAAAGGGCGGGAAAGTCTCCTCGAAGATGTAGATCGGCGGCAGCTTATGATAGGCGCCGACGAGAACGTAGTGAATCGATGCCTCGACGGGGCTCGCGTTGCTGAGGATTCCGCTCAGCTCGCGCCGGCCGAACATCAGCGAATCCTTCTCACCGGTAAAGCGCTCAAGAGTCATCGCCCGGATGCCGTGCTGTGGCGAAACCAGCGCCAGGCCTGCTCCATGGCCGGTGAAGCAGATGCCCAGGACATTGGATCTCTCGGCGACGCTCGCGGCAGAGTCTGGACCTACCGTCCGGGTTGTTTTCTCTGTGATCATTGCGATCTTCTCCATCTCTCTGGCAAAGGCTGCGCGAGGCCGCCTAGCGGGGTGTGACTTTCGCATGGCGAATCTGAAACTGGTTCTTGCTTAGCAATGGCAGCTCCTGTTCGCCCCGGTCATCTTCGATCAGCAGCCGATCACCGGGCTCGAACCAAAGCACGTTCCGGCCGGACCGCAGGTCGCGAGCATTGTCGAAGTCCTGGAGCGCGAGCTGGTTCGAATTGTAGTATCGCCCCACGAGCCGTGCAGTCCGCTCCCGGCCAGCGAGCAGGTAGTCGCAAACCAGGGAGAAGATCTGGCAGGAGGGTGGCGTGCGCAGCCGCATGGCCCGCACCTCGCGCAGGTCCAACTCGCGAGAGGGATGGCGCCGACGCAGTGCGGCGAGCACCAGCTCTGTGCGGAACCCCAGCTCAGCGCAGTCCACGCCAGTGTTGCGGCGCGGGTTGAGTGCCAATACCGTGAGAAAGTTGGCGGCGGCATCCGCCGCTCCCAACCGGCCGTCGTGGAGCGCCGAAATCCCGTGGTGGTCGCGCGCCAACAGATCACGGGCCGCCTCCACAGTCGCGCTGGTCGGGTTGCCGCCAGGCGTCACGTGAACGAAGGGCCGGTAGCTAGCGGGAAGATGATAGATCCACTGAACGCTGCCGCGGTAGACGACGAGAGCTGGAGTCCGTAGAGCCAAGCACTCAGTCACCTGCATGTAGCCGTACTTGACCACGGCCAGCCGCGCCCGCGCGAGTAGCCCGAACAGCACTGAGTCCGGGGGCGGGGAAACCACCCGGATCCCATCCTCCGGCAAGCCAAAGGCGGCGATCCGTTGCCGGCACTGCTCAAGCTCCGGCGTAATGATCACAGCCTCAACGTCGGGTCGTTCCAGTGCTGCGAGCAGAGGCAAAGCGAATTGCCAGACCTGGGGGTCGTACCCCAGCACGGTTACCAGGTTGTCTCCCTGCAGGCCCAGTCGCTGGAGGAACTGCTGCGTCGCTTCGTCCGACACCTCGATGTAAGGAGGAATCTGAAGCACGAACGGTGGCGGATCTGGAATGTGGAACGAGCTTGGACCCGTGAGCACGAAACCATCCACCATCGCGGCAAAGCTCCTGTGAAAAATTGGTACCGCGTCCGGACTGTAAATGTTGTCCAACAACCCGATCCGAATCTTGCTCTCGACAGCACATAGGACCGATTCGAGCAGCGGTCCCGACATCGGTGCCTCACCGACCACCACGACGTCCGGTTGGAGGGCGGCGAAGGCTTCCAGGAAGACCCGCCGGGTTCGTCGCCGGGAAAGGCCTTGGAATGGAATGTCAACGAACTGAAGACGAGCTTCGGCCAGGCGGGTCAGCTCGTCTCGGTAGTCCTTTCGGCCCATGCAGTAAACGAGAGCCTCGTGACCGCGCTCCCGGAGCTTGAGCCCGACTCGCAGGCACCGTTTGTAAACGCCGATCTGGGCCTCGCCGCCAGGTCTTGCGAAACAGTAGGCGACCAGCAGGAATCTCATTCCCGGTCTCGTGAGTACTCGCTGTCCCACAGCGTGAGCGAGGCCTCGAAAACCTCGGCGAAAACGGTGGCGATTGCGTCTTGGAGCGGCTCCGGCAGAAGGGCGACGGCCTCCAACTCCTTTTCCGCCTGGTCGAGGCAGGCCCCCCAGACACTCTCAGAGGTCTCGAATCCACAGCGGAGCAGATTGGGCTGATGGCGTTGCCCATCATCTTTGAGGTCCATGAAATCGTTGAGGTACTGGGCGATCTCTGAGGCCCCAGCGAGAGCGGTGAGCAAGCGCCTGCGGGTTCCAGACTCCACGGGTGCCAGTAGATTCTGGTAGAGAATCATGTCGTAGGCGACAGCCTTGCGCTGCACGATCCGCTTATACTCGGCCCTCGTTACTTCCTGGCGGCAGAGCACTTCGGCCAAAGCTCCCGGCGGGATGCGGCTGAAAAGCTGGGCTGTGTTGTCGGCGCAACTCTCGCAGCCGAGTTGCCGCATCCTTTGCAGCCCTTGGTGCAGGACCCAGAATCCGAGAAGGGCCGAGCTGCACTGCAAAACCGAACGCGGCAGATCAGGGTACGACTGCACGAGCACCCCGAGAACCGTCGGGTGTTTGCCCTTGAAATGAGGGTGATCGTCGAACCCGTCGTCGACCAGCCGCGCTCCCAGATAGGTGGTCACCGCCACGGCGAAGCGGCGCGCGTCTTCTTCCTCTTCGAGCTCAAGCGGCGGAGCGAGCTGCGCGGCAAGCCACCCGCTCCAGCGCATCCAATAGACATAGTCATCGAGTGCATCGGCAATCGGCACCAAGTGGGCCCCGAGGTGCTCGTCCCGGCGTAGCACGGTCGCCAGCCTCGTCACTTCCAACCGCATCTCGACGTGGTACTTGTCGAGGAAACGGTGAACCCGTTCCTGAAAACGCTCTTTGTGAGCCTCTCGCCTGGCCTCCAGCCGCCGCCATATGGCGGACGTCTCGGAGAACAGGCTCAAGCTGCGGACCTCAGGCCTGCCAGACAGGAGAGCCGCA
>DATIOS010000067.1:0-3539 GCA_035472915.1 Thermoanaerobaculia bacterium | reverse complement strand
CAGCCATCCCTTTCAACCACTTCATTCCATGAGCCGCATCAAGACCCACGTCAAAAAAGGCGATCAAGTCGAAATCATCGCTCCCCTGGCGGACACCGCCAACCGTCTCGGGTACACCATCTATCCGCTGGACGTGCCAGGCATCGAGGGCACGGTGGTCGACGCCTCCCAGGCGTCGCCGTCGCCGACGGGCCTCAACATCCGCGAGCAGGAGCACGAGGCGTCGCTCAACTGGGTGGCGCAGCAGACGGGCGGCCGGGCGCTCCTCAACGCGCTCTCCCACGACGCGCTGAACAGCGCCGAGGCCGACACGCGCTCGTACTACTGGCTGGGCTTCACCCCGACCTGGCAGGGGAACGACAAGCGCCACAAGGTGGAAGTCACCGTCACGCATCCAGGCTTCAAGGTGCGCTACCGGGAGGACTTCCTCGACCTTTCGCGCAAAGCCGAGATCTCCATGCAGGTGGAGAGCGCCATGGTCTTCGGCAACGCTCCGGACTCGGCGCCGCTTGCCATCCAGCTGGGGCAGATCGTAGCGGCCGGCCGGCGGGAGATGGAGCTGCCCATCACGCTCGGTATCCCGGCGGACGCCATCACCTTCGTGCCGGTGAACGGCAAGTACACCGCCGAGGTGGAGCTGCGCATTGCGGCCGTGGACGCCGGCGGCGCCCGGGCGCCGGTGCCGGTGGTCCCGATCACGATCACGACGGCGACCCAGCCCAGGGCGGGCACGGCCGTCAAGTACGATACGAAGCTCAAGCTGCGGCGGCTGGCCCATCACCTGACCCTGGCGATCTTCGATCCCCAGAGCGGCAAGATCCTCATCGCCCAGACGGACGTTGCGCCGCCGAAGAAATGATGGGCACGGGAAGTCGCTATAATCCCCGCGGACCCGAGTCCAGGAAGAAGAGGCATATGAGCTCAAGGTTGCGTCATTTCACGATAGGTTGCTTGCTACTGCTCTTGGGGGGCCTTGTCGCGGGCGATCCGGCAGCAGCGCAGAAAAAGGCGCCGGCCGCTCCGCCCGCAGCCTCGAAACCGGCACCGCCGGCCTCGTCGGGTAAGGCCGCGGCGGACTCCAGCTTCGTCGACATCGTCAACGTCAGCGTCGTCAACGTCGACGTCTATGTGACTGACAAGAAGGGTGCGGTGGACGGGCTCACCAAGGACGATTTCGAGCTGTATGAAAACGGCCGGCCGGTGCAGATCACCAACTTCTACTCCGTCACCAACGGCAAGGCCACCGCTACGAGCAACGAACCACTACCGGCGGCGACGCCGGCGCCAGGAACGGCTGGCGCGCCTGCGCCCGGAGCTCCCCCAGGGCCGGGGCCGCAGGATCTCGATGTCGGGAGGCTGCCGCCGGACCAGCGCTTGCGGCTGGTGATCTACATCGACAACTACAACTTGAAGCCCTTTGACCGCAACCGCGTGATGCGCGAGTTGCGGGCCTTTATCGGCCAGAAGCTGAGCAAGGACGACGAGCTCATGCTGGTCACCTACGATCGCGAGCTCCACACCCGGCGTACCTTCACCAGCGATCCCGCCCTCATCGCCACCGCGATGCTGGAGCTGGAGAAGATCTCGGCCCAGGGCGTCCACGACGACTCGGATCACAAGGATTTCTTGCGCAAGATCAACGACTCCCAATCGGTGTCCGAGGCCGAGGGTTACGCTCATACCTACGCCGAGTCGACCTACAACGATCTCTCATTTTCGATCGACGCGTTGAAAAAGATCGTCGACTCGCTCGCCGGCATGCCGGGACGCAAGGCCGTGGTCTACGTCAGCGACGGTCTGCAAATGATCGCCGGCCAGGATCTCTTCTACGCCGTGCAGAACAAGTACGGCGAGCAGACGTCGAGCATGATCACGACCATGCAATATGACGCCTCCAAGCGTTTCAATGAGCTGACGGCCCAGGCCAACGCCAACCGCATCACCTTCTACACCATCGACGCCGCCGGCTTGCGCGGCTACGAGTCGACCACCGCCGAGAACCAGGGCCCCGGCCCCTCGAATCCGGGTTTCAGCCAGCTCGTCGACCAGGTTCGCTACTCCAACCTCCAGAGCACCTTGCAGCTCATGGCGGAGAACACAGGCGGCCAGGTGATCCTCAACTCCAACGTCATCGCGCCGCAGCTCGAAAAGATCGCGCGCGATTTCAACAGCTATTATTCGCTGGGCTATGCGCCCACCCATTATGGCGACGGGCGGTATTACAAGCTCAAGGTCAAGGTGAAGAAGCGCAAGGACGTCACGGTGCGCCACCGCGATGGCTATCGCGACAAGGGCACCGACTCGAGGATGAACGACAGCACTCTGGCCGCCCTGAGCTTCCCATTCGAGGAGAACCCGCTCGGCGTGACCCTCGAGTTCGGGCAGGGCCGGCCGCGCGACGACGGCTTTTTCCTGGTGCCCGTCATGGTACGCATTCCCATCGGCAAGCTGGTGCTGGTGCCACGCGAGGCCACGGAAGACGCAAAGGTGAGGCTGTTTATCGCGGCCGTCGACTCCAAGGGCTCGACCTCCGACGTACAGCAGACGCCGGTGCCGATCAGCATTCCGAAAGCCGAAGTCGCCGGCGCCCAGCGCAAGACGTTCGTCTACTCGGTGACCTTGCTGATGCGGGCGGGAGAGCAGCGAGTCTCCGTCGGCGTTCGCGACGACGTCGCCGCCCAGGCGTCTTTCGTCAGCGGCGGCTTGACGGTGGGCCGGTGAGTTTTTGAACCTGAAGGGGAGGGTGGGATGACCGGCTGGATCGACCTGTTCCGCTCGCTGGGCGAATCGTTGCTGGAGGTGCTGCGGGCGGAGCTCGCGGGCCTCCAGGACGATCTCCAGCGCTCGGGCCGCCACTTCGGCGTGGCGCTCGGGCTCTTCGCCGCCGCGGCCGTGCTGTTTTTCTGGCTGATCGGATTGCTGCTCTTCGCCCTCATCGCCCTGCTGCACATCTGGCTGCCGCTGTGGGGCGCCGCGCTCGTCGTATTGGCTCTCTTCGTGATTGCGATCGCCATTCTCGCCTTCCTTGGGATGAGGCGCATGCGCAAGGTGGAGAATCCTGTCGAGACCGTGCGCCAAAGGTTGGACAACCACCTCGACTGGTGGCAGCACTCCTTCCTCAGCCGGCCGCGGATGTTGGACGTCGACGGAGTCGCTGACGACGAGCCTTTGGGAAGGGAGCTGCCATGAGTCGGCTGGAAGACGCGCGCCGCGAAGTCGAGCACCGCATCGAAGAGAGCCGGCGCGAAGCCGAGCGCCGGTTGGCCGAAGTCCGCTCCGCCCTGGAGACCGAAGTGGGCTTCGCGCCGAAACGCAAGTATCTGCTGATGGCGCTCGCAGCCGGCGCCATGGGCTTCGCCGTGGCCCTGGGGCGGCGCCGGCGGCGGAAGAAGCTGAAGGGCTGAGCGGCGCGCGCCGCAGGCCTGGGTTAATCGTTGGCCATGGATTCTGAGACCTCAAGAGGCACCACACCTGGCACCGGCGACATTCCGGCGGAGTGGCTGGCCGAGTTCGAGGCCGCTGCCCGACGGCCGTTGCGG
>DATIOS010000066.1:0-1629 GCA_035472915.1 Thermoanaerobaculia bacterium | reverse complement strand
GGAAGCCCTCTTCGCGGAAGGTCGTAGCCGTGATGGCGGTGATCGACGTCAGAGATCGGTAGAGGCGTTCGGCCACTTCAATGGCGTAGTCGGGGGGCACCTTACGGCCGAACTTCCGCGCCTCCTCGCGCAGGGCGTCGTAAAGGATCTCGCCGAGGATCTCGAACTCGGCCAGGATTTCGTCGATGTCGTAGCCCTGCTCACGCCGCAGCCTGGCCAGCTTGCCGAACTCGTTGCGCAGCAACTCCTCCTGGTCCATCTCGCTGTCCGAACAAAGGTAGTCGGAAACGGCGCGCAGCACGTCGGGGATGTGATTGAGCAGGGCGTCGGAGGGAAAGATGCGGCGCGGCTGGACGTCCAGCCGGGCGATCAGCCGGTCCAGCCAGGCGCGGGTCAGCTCGGTGGAGCGGCGGTGAAGCTCAGTGCCCAGGTGCGCTTCCAGCGCGAGGACGTTCTCGTTCTTCTCTGGTTTCATGCGCGGTCCAATCGCCGTGGGGCGCAAGTCATGGAAGCGGAAGGAATCGGCCAAGTCTAACTCACGGGCCGTCGTAGCGCGAACGGCGCACGTGCTGCCGCAGACCGTGGAAGATCCAGGGCAGCGTCTGGGCGGTGCCGCGGTCAACGGCCCACCGCGGCGTGAGGCCGCCCGGGTCAGTGAAGAGGCGGCAGACCGCCAGCGTGCGATTCGGCCCCAGGGCGGTCAGCCGCCAGGAGCCATGCAGAGCCGCGAGATTGCCCGAGCCTGGCACGAGGCTCCAACGAATCACCCACACTTTTCCTTCCAGGCCCGCTTCGGACCCTTGAGTAAACCGGACGCGGTAGCGCCGCTCGCCCAGCGGGGACGGCAGGCTCATCACTTGCCGGCTCAGCACCGAGCCGTCGGCTTGCGGCTGGGCATCGGAGCGCCTGAGGAAGGGCATGAATTCGTGCCAGTGGGCGACGTCGGCGAGAGCCCGAAAGACCCGCTCCGGCGGCGCCTCGACGACGCCGCGGCCGACTCCTTCCTGAGGCTGGCCTGCTCCGGCCGCCACCATTTCCACCCAGACGTCGCCGGTCGGCGTCTGCCGGACCACACCCGGCAAGGGAGGTGAAGGTGGCGCGAGGGTGGCGAGCAGCAAGGCGGCGAGGAGGGAGATGCGGGGCATTTTCCGAGCAAACCGGCGCTGATGGAGTCAAATCCCCGGCTGCCGTGGCCAAATCTTGGGTCCGGAAGGCAAATCCCGGACCCGATCAGGCTGGTAGTGCGGGGTTGGCGTTTCCGCGACCCTCACCCCACCGCCACCGGCGCGTCTGCGTAGACGAACTCGACGGGCCGTTCGACACCCTCTGCGAGGCTTTTGTGGACGGGACAGGTGAGCGCGGCGTTCTCCAGCTTCTTTCGCTCCGCCGGGGAGAGACCCGCCGGCATGGTGATGGTCACCGGGATGGCGCCGATTCGCCGGGGATCGGAGGACATGTGCTTCTCCAGCCGGAAGGACAGGCCCGTGAGGTCGATGCCGTCCCGCTCGCCGACGATGGCGATGAGAGTGAGCATGCAGGCGCCGAGGGAGGTGGCGGCCAGGTCGGTGGGAGAGAAAGAGCTGCCGTCGCCCTGGTTGTCCACCGGGGCCGCGGTGCGGATGACGGTCC
>DATIOS010000065.1:0-6089 GCA_035472915.1 Thermoanaerobaculia bacterium | reverse complement strand
CTTGGGATCGGGCGCGCGGTGATAGACGATCGTCATTCTGCGGTCGGGCCTCGCCGGCACCGGTCCGATCAGCCTCTCCAGCCCGGCGAGGAAAGCCGCCGCTTCCTTCTCGACGTCCGGCCCGGGCGAGGCGAAGCGGCGGATCGAAGCCACCACTCCGGCCTCGTAGGCGAGGTGGAACCGCAGCAGATTGTCGACCTCGGCGGCCTCGCCGCTGCGCCGCAGCCGGTCCGCCCGGGCCAGGGTCTCCGCCGTGCGCTCCAGGCTCCCCCGCTTGATCTCCTGCCAGAGGGACGGCACCTGGGCGGCGTCCAGCCCCGCCAGGTACCAGGCGCTCGCGGCGCCCAGGAAGGCGGCGCGTTCGAGCTTGGTGGGATCGATGTTGGCGACGCCGTCGGCGTGGGTGTGGATGTAGCGGTCCGGCCAATCGTTGAGGTAGATCGCCGGCACCCGGAACGAGCCCTCGCTCCACACTTCGTGGTCGCTGCCCTCGGTGAAGTCCACGAATTCGGCCTGGAGCGCCCGTTTGCTTCCCTCGGGATCGACCAGTGGATAGGGCGCGGCGCCCGTCGCCGCCAGGGCATAGGACTGCTCGTTGACGAAGCGCCCGAAGGCGGCGCCCACGTCGTTGACGAAGGTCGGCAGGCTCTTGGGCGAGCGGGTAACGTGGAACACGGCCTTGGTGATCTCGGCGTCGCCACCCACCATGTCCATGTGGATCACGGCCAGAGCGCGGGCTACGAAGTCCGGCCGGGCGTTGAGCAGCGAGATCGTGCCCTCGATCTCCGGCGGCCAGACGAAGCGGATCGTCCGCGGGGGCGTCTTAAGCTTCCCCTCTCGAATCAGCTTCGCCAAGGTTCGGCCCGTCTCGAGGATCGTGGCGCAACCGCTGGCGTTGTCGTTCGCCCCCGGCCGCTGATGGTCGAGGTGACAGGAGAGGACGATCTCGTGGGCGCGGTCCACTCCCGGAATCACCGCCGTCGTGATGCTGTAGGCGCCGGGGTGCTGGCCGGCGCGGACGCTCGCCCGCAAACGCACGGGCTGGCCGGCCGCCAGCCGGTCCTGCCAGGCCCGGGCCTGCTTCAGAGAGACCATGAAGGCGAACGTCTTGGGCGCCGGGAAGGTGTTGAGATGTCCCCAGCGCACCAACGTCTCGTCCTCCTTCCACCAGCCCGTCTGCTGGTTCTGGGCGTAGGAGACGAGGCCGGCGGCGCCGAGCTTGTCGACCGCCAGAGCATACGCGGCGCCCGGCTGGGATGAGGCCAGCACGAGCTTGCCTTTCACATCTTTCCCTTGGTAGTCCGCCTCCGCTGTGCCGGCGCCAACGTCCACCAGCTCGGCCGCCACCTCGCCGCCGGCGCTGTCCTGGGCGAGCACGATGGGCCGCGCCTCCCAGGAGGCGATCCGCTCGCCGTCCACCCAGGAGCCAGCTTCCTGCTTCTGCTCCCAAAGCTCCGCGAAGTCGACGTCCCATGCCGGCCGCGAGCGCTGCGTGCCATAGAAGATCGTGCCGTCGGCCGGAAGCTCGACGATCTCCACCTCGGAGAGGCCGTATTCCTTGGCGCGGTCGCGCACCCGCTCCGCCGCCGCCCGGAAGCCGCGCGAGCCGCGCATGCGGTGGAACAGGGTCAAGTCCTGAAGATTGCGCTTCGCCGCCGTCCCCGAAATCTCGGCCGCCAGGGCGCGCACCACCGGCTCCGGCAGCAGCGGCGGCGGCGCGGTCGTCTGGGCGGAGAGAGCCGAGGTGGCGAGGAACAGGGCTGCGAACAACGCAACACTTTTTAGTTTCATGAACCCCCCTGATCAGTGGACGGAGATCGTACCGTAGATAGGGCGAGCACGGACTTTCACGGACCCGCACATCCTTCGTGTCTGTCCTTGAGGTCCCTGCCCGTCCGTGTTCGTCCTTACCTCGCCCGCGTTCCCGCTCCGCCTCCTCCGGCGCACCTCTGTAGAAGATGCCTTCGCGTCCTTCCCACTTCGCCGTGCTTGGAAGCGGCATGGCCGGCCTCGCCGCCGCGGCAGCGCTCGCTCCGCGCTGCGGGCGGGTCACCGTCTTCGAGCGCGATCCTCCCCCCGACGAGCGCGACCCGCGCAAGGGCGTGCCCCAGGGACAGCATGGTCACATCCTCCTCAAGGACGGCGAAAACGCGCTGGCGGAGACCTTCCCCGGATTCGTGGCAGAGCTCGAGGAGCGCGGCTCCTGCCGGGTGAGCTTCGGCTCCGAGCTGCGCTGGTTCCACCACGGCGTCTGGAAAGTGCCCTATGACACCGGGCCCGTCGTCCACATGCAAAGCCGCCCGTTCCTGGAATCGATCGTCCGCGAAAGGGTCACGAGCCTTGGCAACGTCGCCTTCCGGTACCGCACCGCCGTTCAAGGTCTGGAGATCACACAGGGCCGGGCGACGGCGGTCCGCGTGCGCGATGAGAGCGACGGCGCCGAGGAGACGGTGGCGGCCGACCTGATCGTCGACGCGACCGGCCGCGGTTGCTCCCTGGTGCGCCGGCTTGCCGCCCAAGGCTACCCGGCGCCTCCCGAGGATCGTCTCACCCTCGACTTGCAATACTCCTCCCGCCTCGTGCGGCCGGCGCCCAATTCGGAACGGCGGTGGAAGGCCCTGCTCGTCTATCAGACGCCGCCAGCCAAGCGCCGGCTTGGCCTCATCTTTCCCATCGAAGGCGGACGCTGGATCGTGTCGCTGGGCGGCTATCTGGGAGAGCATCCGCCGGCGACTGAGGAAGGCTTCCTGGATTTCGCTCGCAGCCTGGAGCAGCCGGATCTCTTCGCCGCCCTCCGCGAAGCCGAGCCGCTCTCCGAAATCCAGACGTTCCGCTTTCCCGCCGCGCGCTGGACCCATTTCGAGCGGCTCCGGCGGTTCCCTGCCGGCCTGCTGCCGATCGGCGACACGGTTTGCAGCTTCGACCCCGTCTTCGGGCAGGGAATGTCGGTCGCGGCACGCGGTGCCCGCCTGCTCGCCGCCCACGTCGCACGCGATCCGAGGGCCGAGAAGCCCGGCCCCTACCTGCGCGCCCTGGCGCGGATCGTCGCCGCCCCCTGGCTCCTCACCTCCTCGGAAGACCTGCGCTACGAGCAGGTCGAGGGCCGGCGGCCGCTCTGGCTGCCGTGGCTCCAGCGCTATACCCACAGGCTCTTTCGCCTCACCGGCGCCAGCGCTCCCGACTACGACCGGCTGCTGCGCGTCCTCCACCTGATGGCGCCGCCCCCGCTGCTCTTTCATCCCGCCACGCTGGCACGGACGGTCCGGTTTACGGGGCGATAAACCAGCTCACATTGCGGTATTTGGACCTCAGCTCGCTGCACTTGGAGCTCACCTCGCCGTATTACAGCTTCACTTTGCTGCATTGAGACCTCTCTATGCGGCATTGAGACCTCACTTTGCGGTAATGCGTCCTCACATTGGCTCGTTGGGACCTCATATTGCCGCAAAGGGACCTCCCATTTTGATTTTGGGACCTCCCATTCTGATTTTGGGACCTCACATTGTGACTTTGCGACCTCTCTTTGCGGGATTGCGACCTTACATCGGGCCGTTGCGACCTCACATTCTGAGATTGTGACCTCACATTCTGGGATTGCGACCTCACATTGGGGGATTGCGAGCTCTCTTTGCGGCATTGCGAGCTCTCATTTTCCCATGGGGTCCTGGTTTCGAGACGCCGGGACCTCCCGATGTGCCATTGGAACCTTCCGTTGAGACGTCGAGACCTTTCATCGAAATATCGAGAGCTCCCGATGAGACGGCGGGTGTGCCCATCGAGCCCTTGGGTGTGCCCGATGAAGCGGCACGGCGGGCCGGCGTCAGTAAGTTTTTGAGTTATGATAGAGGGACCCAATCGACGAATCCAATCGCCCGCTTGGAGGAGTAGCTCATGGCGAAAAGTCCGCCCAAAAAGCCGGCTGTCGATCCCACTGAATCTCCGAAACGGTCTCCCAAGCCGGCGCGGCTTGGTTCTCCAGGAAGGTTCTTCGATCCAAGAAACCTCGACCGCACGGTGATCGCCCTGCCGCTGCTGGAAGAGTTCGAGAAGGAGAAGGCCGGAGCGGCGGCGACCCCGCTCAAGCTCTACCCGGTCATCATCGATCTCAACCTCGATTATCCAGGGGGCCGGCAAAAGGCCAGGGCCGCGGTGAAGCGTTGGGTCGCCGAGGCCGTCAAACGCCTGCGCCCAGAGAGCCGGCAGGGGATCGACAAGGTAAAGAGTGACCTCAGCAATCAATATTTCTTCGCCTCCCTGGAGCGAGAGGTCATCGAAGAGCTGGTGCGGATCAACGGCGGCCAGGGCCTCCCGGCGAAAGCAGCCGCGCACGCGATCTACCATATCTGGCCCGACTTTGCGATCAAGGCTCTGCTGATCCGCTCGGTGCCCACGATCAAGGCGGACGCGGCGCGGATCTCGTTCTCGGCCCAGGGCAAGGACATCATCTGGGCGGTCCTGGATTCAGGCATCCAGAAAGATCATCCCCACTTCGCCGCCCACAAGAACCTGGACCTCCCGAAGCCCCTCGAGCACCGCGACTTCACCGCTTTGAGCTCCGCGGGGAAGCCGCTCGAGGACCGCTTCGGGCATGGCACCCATGTGGCCGGGATCATCGCCGGTGAGATCACTCCGGAGCGGGCGAAGAAAGGGGACATCGAATATGTCACCCGGCGGCGCAAAGAAAACGGAGAGATCGACTACGTCCGAGTGCCCCTCCCCACCGGCATCTCGGGCGTCGCGCCGCAGTGCAAGCTGATCAGTTTCAAGGTGCTGGACGACGACGGGAACGGCCAGGCGAGCAGCCTGATCGCCGCCCTCACCGTCATCCAGGAGATCAACGGCTACGGCCGCCGCATTCGAATCCACGGCGTGAACATGAGCGTCGGCTACGAATTCGATCCGGAGTGGTTCGCCTGTGGCCAGAGCCCCTTGTGCGTCGAAGTGGATCGGCTCGTCCGCTCGGGCGTCGTGGTGGTGGTCGCGGCCGGCAACACGGGCTACGGCTCGGTGCAGAGCGCCGCCCGCGGCGCGGTCACGGCAGGCATCGGCCTGACCATCAATGATCCGGGCAACGCCGACAAGGCGATCACCGTCGGCGCGACGCACCGCGACATGCCCCACGTCTATGGCGTCTCCTATTTTTCTTCGAAAGGGCCGACGGGAGACGGGCGCTCCAAGCCGGACGTCGTGGCACCCGGAGAGAAGATCGTCTCCTGCGCGGTAGGAGCCCCCCTGGAGGCGTTGGCGGAAGGGGGCTTCGCGCAGTGCGACTACCGGGAAGAGAGCGGCACCAGCATGGCCGCGCCTCACGTGTCGGGAGCCATCGCGGCCTTCCTTTCCATTCGCAGCGAGTTCGTGGGCCGGCCTGAGGAGGTCAAGCAGATCTTCCTCTCCACGGCGACCGACCTGAAGCGCGAAAAATACTTTCAGGGCAACGGCTTGGTGGACCTGATGCGGGCCATCCAGTCCGTCTGAGCCCTCAAAAGAGGAGGCCCTATGGCCGACATCGCGGATTTTCCCTTTTTCGAGCTGCAGTTCACCAAGAACGGAGACGTGTTCTCCGCCGATGAGCTCCAGAAGATACTTTCCTTTGTCGGCGGCGACGTCACCGATCTATTTGTCATCTCGCACGGCTGGAACAACGACATGGCGGAGGCGCGGCAGCTCTACCAGGATTTCTTCAAGCGGATGCGCCAAGAGGTGGATGCGGCACGGGTGCCCGGTATCGCCGACCGCAAGCTCGGTATCTTGGGAGTCCTCTGGCCGTCCAAGAAGTTCACCGATCAGGATCTGATTCCGAGCGGCGCCGCGAGCCTCGGCGGACCGGTGACGACCCAGGCCCTGGCCAAGGAGATCGACCGCGTCAAGGACGCCTTCGACAAACCCACCGCGGCAGCGGACCTCGAGAAGGCCAAGGCCCTCATGGCGAAGCTGGACGACAGTCCGGCGGCGCGCGACGAGCTCGTCGGCCTCCTGCGGTCCCTCCTGCCGGAACAGACCGCCGGGGACGAGGAGAGGCCGGCGGCTCTCAGCGCGTCGGCGGACCCGCCTTGGCTCCACTGTTGAAGACCGCGTCGGCGGGTATACTC
>DATIOS010000064.1:0-3301 GCA_035472915.1 Thermoanaerobaculia bacterium | reverse complement strand
CAGCGCGCTCTACGGCAGCGATGCCGTCGGCGGCGTCGTGCAGGTGCTCACCGGCACGCGGCAGGGAGGGACGGTGGACGTCGAGGGCGGGGACCACGCCTACAGGCGGGGAGGCGTTGCCGCCGGCTTCGATCTCGGCGGGGCGCGGCTCGACCTCACCGGGCATGTGCGCCGCGGGGACGGCGAGTTCGCCAACGATTCATTCGATAGCGAGGAGGGTGTGGAGCGGAGTCTCTTTCCCCTGGGCACCGCCTCCAGTCTTGGGCTGATGGTGCGGGCCAACGACTCGCAAACGGGCATCCCCTTTTCCGGCGTCACGCCGACGCCGGAGCGCAAGATTTCATGGCAGGAGCGGGAGGTGGCGGTGCCCTTCCGCTCGGAGCAGGGCCCCTGGGGGGTGGAAGCGCAGGTTTCGCGGACGGATTTCGACAGCGCCTTCCGCGACCGGCTGGACACTTCTGGTTTCGGCTCCTCGGACACCCAGTCCCAGGCCCTGCGCGGCCGGGCCGTGGCTTCCTGGCACGGCAGCGGCGACTTGCGCTTCGCCTTCGGCGGCGAGGTGCAACGGCTGGAGGTCACCAATACCTCGGGCTCCTTCACCAACCTCGACGGCGCCCACCAGCGGACGTGGGCGGCCTTCGGCCAGGCGTCGTGGGGAGCCGGCCCGGCCCATTTCGAGCTCGGTCTGCGCCGCGACGACAACGACGTCTATGGCGGCCAGACCAGCCTGCGGACGGGAGCCGTGGTGAAGCTCGGCGAGAATACGCGGCTGCGGGCGAGCTACGGCGAGGCGTTCCGTGCGCCGGCGCTGGGCGATCTGTTTTTTCCCGGCAGTGGCAATCCTGACCTCAAGCCCGAGCGGGACGCAAGCTACGAGGTGGGCCTGGAGCACGAGGCGGGCGGCTGGCGGCTCGCCGTCACGGGATTCCAGAACCGGCTGCGCAACCTTATCGACTTCGATCTGGCCACCTTCACCAGCGTGAACGTCGGCCGCGCCCAGACTCGCGGCGTCGAAGCCGAGGTGGGCGTGCGGCGAGGAATCGTCTCTGCGTCTCTCGACGGCACCTGGATGAACCCCAAGGATCTGGACACCGGGCTCGAGCTGCTCCGCCGGCCGAAGAAGAGCGCTCACCTCACCGTCACGGCGCGGCCCGGGCGCTGGACGCTCAATGCCGTGGGCCGCTGGATCGGCGAGCGGGCGGATCTCGACCCTGTCACCTTTGCCAACGCCGTAAACCCCAGCTATACGCGGGTGGACGTCGCGGCGAAGTGGCAGGCCTATAGTTGGCTTTCCCCCTATGCGCGGGTGGAGAACGTGGCCGATGAGAAATACAGTGCGGCGCTCGGCTTCCCCAGCCCGGGCAGGACGTTGATCGGTGGTCTGGCGTTCGATTTCTAGGAAGATTTTCCTCCTGCTGCTCCTCTTGGGGCCGGTTGTCGCCGGCTGCCGGGGGGAGCAGCCCTCGACGCCCTCCCAAAAGCTGTCTCGCCGGATCATCGCTCTCACGCCGAGCGTGACGGAAACTCTTTTCGCCCTCGGCCTGGGCGACCGCGTCGTGGGCGTGGGGGATTACAGCCGCTGGCCCGCGGAAGCGGCGCGCAAGCCGCGGCTGGGAGCGCTGTTCAATCCCAATCTGGAACGGATCGTGTCGCTGAAGCCGGATCTCGCCGTGCTGATTCCCAGCGAGCGGGGGCTGGAGACCAAGCTGAAGCCGCTGGGAATCGACGTGCTGGTCGTGCCGGACGAGTCGCTGGCCGACGTCGAGGCCTCCTTCCGCATCATTGCCCGGCGTTGTGGCGTCCCGGCGGCGGGCGACCGCTTGCTCGCCGAGTGGCGCTCCGGATTGACCCTTCCGCCGCTTCCCGGACCGCCGCCCCGCGTATTGATCTGCGTCGGCCGTCTCGCCGGCCAACTGGGGGAGGTCACAGTGGCGGGTCCGAACACCTTTCTCGACGAGCTTCTCCGGCGCTTGGGAGCCCAGAACGTCTTCGCCGACGCGCCGACCCTCTATCCGCAGATCGGTTTGGAAGAGATCGTTGCGCGCAAGCCGGATGTCATCCTCGAGCTGCGGGCGGATCCCTTGACGCCAGAAGCCGTGGCGGCGATCGTCGCCGACTGGCAGGCGTTGCCGGATGTGCCGGCGGTGCGGCTGAGACAGGTCAAAGTCATCGCCGGCGATCACGTGCTGATCCCTGGGCCGCGGATTCCCCAGTTTTACCGCGAGATGCGGGAAGCGCTGGTTCAAGCGGAGCCGAAACCATGACCGAGTCTGTCCTCCTTGCCGGCCGCAGCCTGGAGTGGCGAGCCGGCGAGCGGACGATCCTCGGTCCTCTCGACCTCGAAGTGCAGCGCGGGGAGTGCCTGGCGGTCGTGGGCTCCAACGGAGCGGGCAAGACGACGCTGCTACGTCTCCTGACCGGCCTACTGCGGCCCTCGGGCGGCGAGTTGCGCTACGGCGACCGGCCCTACGCGGCACTCTCGCGGCGGGAGCTCGCCCGGAGAATCGCCTATGTGCCTCAGATCCGGCCTTCGCGGGTGCCGCTCAAAGTGGAGGAAGTGGTGCTCCTCGGCCGCTATCCGCACCTTTCGCGCCTGCAGATTGCCCCCCGGGCCGCGGATTTCGCGGCAGTCGAGGACTCCCTGAGGGTGGTGGGTATCGCCGGACTGAAGGGGCGCGCCGTGGATTCGCTCTCGGGCGGCGAGAGGCAGGCCGTGTACATTGCAGCGGCCTTGGCGCAGCAGTCGGACCTGCTGGTGCTGGATGAGCCGACCCTCCACCTCGACGCTCGTCACCAGCACGATCTCGCCTCGCTCCTGCTGCGCCTGAAGGACGGCGCAGACCGCACGGTTGTTCTGGCCACCCACGATCTCAACCTGGCCTCGCTGTTGGGGGACCGTCTGCTGGCCCTCGTCGCGGGCGTGCCTCTCGCCTGCGGTCCGCCGGCCGAGATCGTCAAGCCGGACCTTCTCGACTGCCTGTTCCAGGCGCGATTCGAGATCGTCCGCGGCGGTGAGCGGCCGGTGACGGTCCTGGACCTCGGCGCATGAGGGATTTTCGGCCGCACCCGCGGACCGCACTGCTGGTTCTCTGCGGATTGTGGATCGCCACGGCGATCGTGGCGCCTCTGGTAGGGAGCCAAACGGTAACGCTTCACGACGTGCTCCGGGGCGAGCCCACAGCGGCGTCCATCTTCTGGCAGATCCGCCTGCCGCGGGTGCTGTTGGCCCTGCTCGGGGGAGCCGGCCTGGCCGTCTCGGGACTGGGCTTTCAGACCCTCTTTCGGAATCCGCTGGCCGAGC
>DATIOS010000063.1:0-13255 GCA_035472915.1 Thermoanaerobaculia bacterium | reverse complement strand
GCACATTCAATTTATTGAGCAGCGTGCCTGGAACGGTTGCTAGCAAACTGAGCGCGAGCGTGTACCAGCTTTTCACGCTTTTTCCCACCAGCCGGAGTGCCAGACGAGCTTGTGGCCGTGGTAGTCCTGGATGAACCAGCCGAGGCCGTAGGGGAGGGCGACGCCGGCGGCGGTGTGCATGGGCGTCGTCATTTGCTGGACGGAGGCGGGGGAGATGAGCTTTCCGCTGTCGAGGGCGATGTCGAATTTCGCCAGGTCGAGCACGGTCGAGATGACGCCGCCCGCGGCTCCGTCGCCCTGCGGTGGGGGATCTTCGGACCGCACGAGGGTGCCGTTCGCGTCCAGGTGATAGGGATGGGCGAGCGCCTCCGCCAAGTCGGCGCGCAGGGGAAGGTTGCGGTGGGTGCGGGCTGACCGGGTCATCCCTGCCGGAACGAAGATGTAGCGCTCGACCAAGGTGGAAAAGGGCTCACCCATCACCTCGGCCATGGGGCGCGAAGCCCAGGAGTACATCGGCGGGTTGTAGCGGAACGCCTCGCCCGCCTTGCCGTTCACCGTGTGAGAGAGCAGGTTGCGCAGCGTCAGGGGCTCGGTGTCGCAGTGCAGATCGCGGTCGAAGATGCCGCCGCCCTGGCGGAAGTTGTCACAGAACTCTGTGTAGCCGCGGTAACTCTTCATGGGCCGGTCGAGATCCAGCTTGCCGAGCTCGACGAGCTTCAGCGCCACCGCGGCCGAGACCGGCTTGGTGACGGAGGCGATGTTGAACGGCGTTTCCGGCGTCGCGGGCCGCTTTGATTCCAGGTCCGCATAGCCGAAACCACGGGCGAGGATCACCTTGCCGTCCTGGATGATCGCGACGGACAGACCCGAAATGTGAGCCTTGACGCGAAGATCGTCGAGGGTCGCGGCGAAGGCGGCGACGTCAGGCGCCCGATGGTTTCCCGCCGTCCGGGACGTTGGCGGCACGCAGGCGGCGAGGAGAAGGCAGAGGCTCAGAGCGTAGGGGATCTTCATCGCCGGGGTCATACCATGAACCATCCTTGACGTGCGAGGGAGGCTCATAGAAGAATAGCCGCCAATCGTTTGCGATACCGATCCAAACCGTGGGTCTAGAGAGGCCCGATACTGCTGGAGGCTTTGTATGCCGAAGGACTCTCTCGCGGACCTGTTGGGGGAATTGGAGATCCTGGTCAGCGGAATGGATGACTGGCTGGCCGATGTCTCGCAGATGCAGCCGCTCCGGAACGAGGTCGCGTCCATACTCCAGGGGACGAGGGAGCTGGCCGCCGAGCAGAGCTCCCTGACGGCGCGCCGCCAGGCGGTCACCCAGTAGTTGCGGATCATGAAAGGTCAAGGACGGGACCTGGTCATCAAGACCCGCGCCGCGATCCGCTCCTACTATGGCCACCGCAACGAGGGGCTGGTGCGATTCAACATCCGGCCGGTCCGCAGGCGCTCGCGAGCGATCCCCGAGGGGGCGGGGATCGCGATGCCCGCCCCGGCCGAGCCTCCCGCCGCGTTGCCTCGGGCCACCAGGACTCTCGGAGCCGCCCCCGACACTTCGCCGGTCTCTCCCGTTCCGGACGGCGACTCGCGTTCCGAGTCCTGAGCGGCGCCTCTCGCGTCGCGGATCGCCCCCGCTTCGCCACGGCTCTCTCCCACTCTTTCGTGGTCCTCTCTCGAACGGAGGGCAGCCTTGGCCCTGGTGAGGGCAGCGGTGGCCCAAGTGAGGGCAGCCTTGGCCCCAATCGGGGCAGCCTTAGCCCCAACCAGGGCAGCCTTGGCCCTAATCAGGGCAATGCCGGCCCAAGTGAGGGCCACCATTGCCCAACTGAGGGCAACTCTGGCCCCAATGAGGGCAGCCGTGGCCCCGATCGGGGCAATACTGGCCCAACTGAGGGCAGCCGTAGCCCAACTGAGGGCCAGAGCTGCCCGATCGGGGCCGACGCTGCCCAACTGAGGGCCAACGCTGCCCTGTCTTCGGGAATGAGCGATTTTCAGTGATGCGGCAGCGGTGGCACCGCCTGCGCTTCGAGCTGCCGGCAACTCGCCCCGGCACAGTGCCCCAGACTGTGGACGATCGCGGAGAGATCCTTCAGCCAGGAGAGAGGAAGACGGTTTCGGAGATTGTTGGTCTCGTCGGGATCGGTGTGAAGGTCGTAGACCTCGCGCTCGCCGGTGTCGTACTCCACGAACTTGAAGTCCGCCGTTCGCAGCCCCAGGTGCGCGGGATAGTTGGTGACAGCCTTTTCGTCCTGCGGATCGGGAGGCTCGAGCGACTCGTCGGTGGTCGGCGGCGCCGGCGGAAATGCGAACTGCTCCAGGAGAACCTCTTGCCGCCAACCCGCCGGCGTCTGCCCGCTGAGCCAGGGGACGAGTGAGCGGCCGTCGGGCGCGAGGGGCAGGGAAGCGCCCGCCAGCTCGGCGAAGGTGGGCGCCAGGTCGACGCTCGCGGTCAACGACGTCACCATGCCACCCACCGGCACGCCGGGGCCGCGAATCATCAGGGGAACGTGGATGTCCGTCTCGTACGGCGTGTACTTGCCCGGCTGCAGACGGTGCTGGCCCATGTGAAAACCATTGTCGGAAGTGAACACGACATAGGTGTTGGCGAGCTGGCCGGTCTCCTGGAGCGCCTGGACAACGGCGGCGACCGCCTCGTCCACTCCCTGCAGTGACTGCCGCTGCTTGCGATAGAGGGCGTCGATGGTGGCGATCTGCCCGGTCTTGAGACGGGGCATGGCGCGGATGCGGGCCGGCTTGTCGGTCACGTTCGATTCGTTGAACGACGGCGTGCGGGGCGCCTGGAGGCCGGGGAAGAGGTTGGCGTGGCGCCTGGCCGGCGTGGAAGGCTTGTGCGGCGCATAGGTTGCCATGTACAGGAAGAACGGCTGGCCGGTCGGCGCCGTCCGCCGGACGAAGTCCGTGGCCTTGGCCGAGAGGACGTCGGTCATGTAGTCCGCGGCCGTGCCGCCGTATTTGACCTTCTTGCCGTTCTCGTTGAGCGTGTAGTGATAGGCGGCGTAGGGGCTGCCGGCCACGGGGCTCGCCCACTCGTCCCACCCCGGCGGAACGTGCGACGGATCTTCCGTCCCCGGATAGTCGTTGAGGTATTTGCCGAACAGGGCCGTGCGATAGCCCGCGGCATGGAGCGCCGTGGCCACGGTCGTCTGCTCATGCCCCAGCTCGTCGAAGCGCTCATAGCCGCCGTCCGGCGGGAAATTCGTGTAGACCCGGTGATTGTGGGGATATTGGCCGGTGAGGATCGTCGAGCGCGACGGGCAGCAGAGGGAGAGGGGCACGAAGTGGCTGGCGAACGTCAGTCCCTGTCCGGCGATGAGGTCCCGGGTCCGCGGCATGAAGTCGAGCGAGCCGAGGGCCAGCTCCTGATCGTCGGTAAGGATGAGGACGATGTTCGGGCGGCTGGACTGAACGGCTGAGGGCTGCGGGACTTGCGGGCCAGGCGAGGCCGGACCCAAGGCGAGCGCCGCGAGGAGGAGCGGGAGAAGGAGTTGGCGTGCCATGCCCTCAGTGTAACGCGTAAGCGCTGCGCTTAAAGCAAATCGTACCGCGACCGATCGGCTCGCGGTTACTACTTTCCAGCACCTTTCTTTTAGGAGGATCGGGATCGTTCATTTCCCGATGGGGGAAATCCGTCATCCCCGATCCCAGGAAAGGAGCGGACGATGAATGCGTCGAAGGCCTTGATTCGTTCGGCAGCAGGGGTTGCCCTGATCCTCGCCCTGATCGGTGGCTCTCCCCTGTTGGCGGCTGAGGCCGCGAAGGACGTGGTCCATCAGGGAGTCGACCTGTGGATGACTGTGGCGGGGTTCGCCAAGACGAGCTTTGCGCAGGAGCCGATTCCCGCAGGCTTTTTCTGCGCGGACTCGAAGCCGTTCACCGGCACGATCGTGTTCAAAGGCTCGCCCTTGGCGATGACGCCCGCGCGGAGCCTCGGATCGATCGACACCGTCGTGCGCCGGCTCGACGACGCGGTGTTCAACGAGAAGGGAGAGGCGACGACCCGCATCAAGCTGGTGGCGCTCTCGCTGGTGAGCAACCAGCCGGTCGAGACGAGCTGCGGCAAGTACGACGTCTCGGTCAACCTGGCTGGACCGCAGCCGACGACGACGATGAAGATCCTCCGCACCGAGGCGCTCGGGGGAACCTATTCGGCGCCGCTGGCCTTGAACGTCAAGGCGGTGTTCACGCCCGTCAACGGGGACAAGAGCGGCAAGCGCGAGCTGACCCGCCGCATCGACCTCGGTCCGGGGAGCAAATCGGTCTGGTCGTACGTAAACACGCCGCAATACCAGGCCGGCGTGATGATCGACACCGACGGCGATGGCAAGCCGGACATGGTGCTGCCGGGATCCTCGAACTTCCTCGCCGGCGTGGAGCCCTCCGTGCTCAAGAACCCGCCCTCCCGGCCGATGTTTGCCGACGTGCCCACGGGGGACCCGCCGTGCTGTCCGACGCCGCTGTGCCCCTACCCGACCTGCCACTGCGATCCGGAAAGCACGGACCCCTACAACCCCGGGACCAATTGCGATCACCTGCACTGCATCTGGACCTGCGTTCAGTATCCTGACCGGGCCTGCGCCTGCCTGGCGGGACCACCCCCGCCCTGAAGCCAGCCTCCTCGGCGGCGGTCCTGCGGGACCGCCGCCTGCTATCGTTTCCTCATGGCTGTTCTCAATCAACCTGAAGTTTGGATGCGCGGTCCCGTCCCTGAGATTCCTCCCTTTCTACAACCCGTGGCGCATTCGCTTCTCCAGTCCCTGGAGGAAGTGCGCGTTGTCGTCGGCCCGCTGTCGAAGGAGGATCTCTGGGCTCGCCCCGGTGGGGCCGCGTCGGTGGGGTTCCACGTCCGTCACGCCGCGGGCAGTTTGGACCGGCTCTTCACCTATGCGCGAGGGGAAGGGCTTTCGGCGGAGCAAAGAGCTTTTCTCGAAATGGAGTCGGCCCCTGGATCTCCACCGGAGGAAGCCGCCGAGCTTGCGTACGCCTTCGAGCAGCAACTGGGCCGCGCCCTCGAGCAGCTCCGCAACACGCCGGAGTCGACCCTGCTTGAAGCCCGTGGAGTCGGGCGTCTCCGGCTACCGTCGACGGTGCTTGGACTGCTCTTCCACGCGGCTGAGCACACGCAACGGCATGTAGGGCAGATCGTTACGACGGCGAGGATTGCAACAAACAGGTAGGAGCGGGCCCCACCGCCCAGCCATCGGCCCAGCCCGCTCCTACCTTACCAACTACATCCCTCCTCAGTGCACCGGCGCGAGCACAAGCCGGCCGGCCACTTCTCTTTTTTCCAACCGGTCATGAGCGTGGGCGGCGTCGGCGAGCGGCAGGACGTCCGAGACGAAGGAGCGGAGGGCGCCCGTCTCCACCAGCCGCAGTGACTCGTTGAGCTCGGCCTGGGTGGTGGCGTAGGCTCCGAGGATCTCCAGCTCTTTGACGATCACCAGGCCCGGGTTGAGGTCCACGATTCCCGTTTCCAGGTTTCCGACGGTGACCAGGCGGCCGCCGGGAGCGAGAGCCTTGAGGGTCTGGGCAAAGGTGAGGCTGCCCACGATCTCCAGGGCGAGGTCGACTCCCTGGCCGCCGGTGACGCGCCGGACCTCCTTGGCGAAATCGAGATCGGGGCTGACGATCACCTCGTGAGCGCCGGCTTCGAAGAGAATGTCCGCTTTTCCGGCGCTGGAGGTGACGGCGATCACCCGGGCGCCGTCGTGACGCGCGAGCTGCACGGCCTGCATGCCCACGCCGCCGCTGGCACCGGTGATGAGCACCGTTTCTCCCGGTATCAGCCGGCCGCGGGTGCGCAGGCAGTGGACCGCCGTGCCCGTGGTGCAGCAGGTGACGGCCGCCACCGGCCAGGGGACTCCTGCCGGCACCCGGCCGAGACCCGCCGCCGGCGCCGCCATGTAGGCCGCGTAGCCGCCCGGGATCTCCTCGCCGAAGAAACGCGTGTCGTTCTTGCAGAGGCTGTTGCGCTCGGCGTGGCAGTGAACGCAGTCGCCGCAGGAGAGGCGTTGCAGGGTCGCGGCCCGGTCGCCTACCGACCACCTGGTGACGCCTGGGCCGACGGCGATCACTTCGCCGGCCGCCTCGTGGCCAAGGATGGCGGGCACGCTGGTGCGCGGCAGATTTCCCCGGCGATTGATCACGTCGTGATGGCAGACGCCGCAGGCCTCGACGCGGAGGAGGACCTCGCCGATTCCGAGTGTCGGATCGGGAACGGTTTCCGGCCGCAGGTTCTCGGGGGCTCCGAAGGCTCGCAGAACGATGGCTTGCATAAGGTTTTCTCCTCAGCCGATCAGACGGTCGCGCAGGCCGTCAGCGTCGATGCGGCGAATGGCGCGGAGGTGCTCGGGGGATGGACTGGGGGTGATAGGAAGCGGATCGGACGTCTGAAAGGCGAAGCCCGTGCGCTCGGCGATGCGGTCTGGAGCCGCCCAGGAGTGGCGGCCCACGAGCTTTGCGCCCTGCCAGCCCAGTGAAAAGACGCCGAGGTCGGTGAGCAGTTGGGTGCGCCGGCTGACGTCGCTGGTGGAGGCCACCTGCACGCGCGGCACCAGATTGCGCCGGCTCTGGCGGCCGACGACGAGGATGGGATTCGCCACCCAGCGGCGCAGGGTGGCGGCCCCGGCGACACCGGGAAACTTGGTGGTCGGCCTCTCCAACGAACCGGCGGCGGAGAGGTTGGTGTCGCCCGTGCCGTCCACTTCGGCGGCGCCGAAAAACATGACGTCAATCCGCCCCCGCCGGGCGTGATCGAAAAGCTCGGGAATGCTCACCTCGCCGGACCGGCCGTCGAGATAAGCGAGGTCCTCGGAACAGGCGTGGAGCTTGGAGATCTCGGGATCGAGGGAGCCGACGCAGGCGATGTAGGTCATGCGCGGCGCGTGCGTGGCCTTGGCCACGGCGATGGCCAGGATGGCGAGCGGCGAGGCCACACCGGTGGCAACCACGGCGCCGTCCTCGATCTCGCGCGCCATCGCCGCCACGACGGTCTCCGCGGGAGTTGCCGCCGCCAGCGAGCTCATGCGGCCTCCCTTGCCAGCTCGGCCTGGCGCCGCGAGGAACGGATGACGCCCTCCAGGTATTCGATCTCCCGCCCGGCTTCGGCGAGCGAGAGATAGCGCTCCAGGTGATCGGCGTCGGCGGGGTAGAGCCCCACGCAGCCCGTGGGGTAGGCCCCCAAGCGCTCTTCGACCAGCAGATCCACCTGAAAGCCGGGGATGGTGACGTGGGGGACGCGGGACACCCGCTCCTCGGCCGTGGCCACGACGCGGTGGGCGGCGCCGGCCAGCAGCACGTCGGTCGTCGGGTCCTCGATAAAAAGGTTTCCATCCTCGTCCGCGGCGCGGGCGTGGATGAGCGCGACGTCCGGATGGAAAGCACGCTCGACGGGCACGGACTCACCGGTGAACGGATCGATCACCCGCCGCAGGAGATCAAAGCGGGAGACCGCCGAGGCGTCGGCATCCGGCACGGGCAGGAACGGCAGGCCCATGGCCGCGGCGCGAAATCGCTGCACCACCCGGTAGCCGTCGTGCTCCGCCCAATCCAGGGTATTGCCTTCGATGGCCCGCTTGAGGGCGGGCATGGAGCGTACCCTGCCGCCCAGCGAGATGGCGGCGAACAGAAACTCCACTTTCGACGCGGCCCCCGCCGCGACCAGGATCTCCGCAGGCAGGGGATTGGGCAGGGAGATCACGTGCAGGCCGCGACGTTCTTGCCGCACCAGCTCGAACACCAGCGCCATGGGAGCGCGGCCCAGCATGAAGCCGCCGGGCGCGATGGAGGAGCCATCCGGCACGGAAGCGACGGCCTCGGCGAGATCCACCCAACGTGCCCGTTTCATGACGCTTTCCTCACTTCGAGCACCGGACGGAATTTATAGCCGTAGACCAGATAACCTTGCGGTCCCTTTTCCTGGATGCGCCGGGTCACCATCTCGACGGGCATGCCGATCTCGACGTCCTCCGGCTCTACGTCCGTCAGCTGCGCCGTCACCCGCACACCCTCCTCGAGCTCCACCAAGGCAACCATGTACGGCCCCGAAAACCCTTTCGGAGCCTGGGCGACCTCGGCGAAGGAGAAGACCGTTCCTCGTGCCGAAAATCGGTGAACCCCAAGGTCCATTCCGCGGCACGCGCCGCACGCCGAGCGCGGCGGAAACTGCACGGCACCGCAGGCGGCGCAGCGCTGACCTTCCAGCCGGTAGTAGGGAGCGGTCAGACGGTGGTAGCGGGGTAGATCCATGAACAAGCTCCTTCGGCGTTCCAGGCGGGGGAATCAGATTCTGACCTGTCGGCTGCCATTGTAGAGACGCCCTACGGGGAACCCCGTGGGGCGTCTCCTTCGAAGGGTCGCTCTCGCCGTTTCCGTACAGGTTTGGGGCGCGCTCTTCGCCGCTTTCAGATCTTTCAGGTGTCTGTGAGGACCTTGCCTCCGCAGAGACGCCCCGCGGGGTTCCCCGCGGGCGTCTCTACATTGGCTGGGATCGATATCGAGACCTCCGCCAATCCATCTAACCACTCCCTCTTCTCCCGGTCGGCGGGAGTGCGATGGGAGAAGAGGGTCGGGGTGATGAGGGGTCTTCACTCTACGCCTCCAAAATATGGGCCACCGCAATCGATCCATGCCCGCCGATCGACTGCGTCAGTGCCACTCGCGCCCCCGGCACCTGATTCGGTCCCGCCTCGCCGCGAAGCTGCGTGGTGGCTTCGACGATCTGGTAGGCGCCGCTGGCTCCCACCGGGTGCCCCCGCGCTTTCAGGCCGCCGAAGGTCGAGACGGGAACGCAGCCGCCGGTGCCGAAGCAGCCGTGGGCGGCCCGCTTCAGGGCCTCGCCGCGTGGAGCGAATCCGCAGGCTTCGAGCGACATGGCGGTGATGATGGTGAAGGCGTCGTGCGCCTCGAAAAAATCGATGTCTTTGGGACCAAAGCCGCTGGCGGCGTAGGCTTTCTCTGCCGAGACCTTGGCGACTCCCAGAGTGAGTAGATCGGGACGGCCGGCGAGACCGATGGTGTCCGTTGCGCCCGCCGCGGCGGCGATGCGCACCGGCCGGTGATGTCCACGCAGGAACTCCCGGGAACAGATCACCACGGCCGCGGCGCCGTCGCATACCGGTGCCGCGTCGAGCACGCCGATAGGCGCGGCCACCAGGGGCGAGCGCGCGAAGGTTTCGGCGGAGATCGGCTCGCGAAACATGGCGTTGGCGTTGAGCGCCGCGTTCTTGTGAGCGTTGACTGCGAAGGGAGCGAAATCCTCGCGGGAGGCGGACATCTCGTGCATGTAGCGCCGCATCATCAAGGCGGAGAGGGCCACGAAAGAAAGGCCGTGACTGGCTTCGTAGTCACCGTCGGAAGCGGTGGCGAGGCCGGCGGCGACTTTGTCGCCCACCGCATCGGTCATTTTTTCGATGCCGATGGCGACGACGACCTGATGGATTCCCGCCGCCACCGACATCGCCGCGGCGCGCACGGCGGCGCCGCCGGAAGCGCAGGCTGCCTCGACCTTCCAGGCTTCGGCGGGGAGGAGATCGGCCGCGTCGGCCAACAGCGCTCCGAGGTTTTCCTGACCGTTGACGGCGCCGCCCAGCATGTTGCCGACGAACAGAGCGTCGACGGCTTCCACTCCCGCGTCGGCCATGGCTTTGCGTATGGCGGTGGCGCCGAGCTCGCGCAGACCGCGGTCCCAGTGCTCCGCCACGGGGGTCTGGCCGGCGCCGATGATGAAGATGTCGTTCATGATTCGTCAGGCTCTCCTGATCTTTCCCCGCAACCGCAGGTATTGGCCGTAGCCGTCCACGACCCGGCGGCGGTCCAGATAGTTGAGGACTGTGGCTCCCCGGCGGCGCTCGTCGATGCGCTCGGTGACGCGGAAGCAGAAGGCGTCGCTCCCCGCGCCCGAGCCGTAGGAGCAGAAGAAGATGCGCTCTCCTGGCTTGGCGACGTCGAGCACGGCCGCAAGACCGAGGAGCGAAGAGCCGGCGTAGGCGTTGCCCATGCGGGGCGCCACGAGCCCGGTTTTATATTGCTCGCGGCTGAAGCCGAGCTCGGCCGCGGCCTTCTCCACGAATTTGGGGACCGGCTGATGGAACACGGCGTGAGCGAAATCTTTCGCTTCGAATCCCACTTCGGCGAGCAGCTTGCGTGACGCGGCCAGAGTGTGGCGGAAGTACGAGGGCTCGCCGGTGAAGCGGCTGCCGTGCTCGGGATAGTGGGCCGTCTCGCGGCGGAAGAAGTCCGGCGTGTCCGTAACGTGAGAGATCGAGGCTTCGACCACTGCCAAGGCCTTACTAGCGTCGCAGAAGAGATAGGCGGCGCCGCCGCACCCGGCGGTATACTCCAGGGCGTCGCCGGGTTTCGATTGGGCGGTGTCCATGCCGATGGCGAGCGCGGCCTCCACCATGCCCGAGCCCACGAAGGCGACGGCGGCCTGCATGGCCTCGCTGCCGGCCTTGCAGGCGAACTCCATGTCCGCGGCCACAACGTGGGGAGTGATTCCCAGCGCCTCGGCGACGATGGTGGCCGAGGGCTTCACGGCATAGGGCTTCGACTCCGTACCCACCCAGACGGCGCCGATGTCTTCGAGATCCGTGCCGGCGCGGTCGAGGGCCGTGCGCGCGGCCTCGATGGCCATCGTTACCACGTCCTCGTCGGGACCGGGGACCGATTTCTCGGCCACCGCCGGCGCCGCGGCGGTCCGCGAGCGCCAGGCGTTCGAAATGTCGGACGTCCGCACCCGCAGGCGCGGCACGTAGGCGCCATAGCCGGCGATCCCCACCTCACGATTCGGTCTCATGCCCTTCGACTCCTCTTGCCGGTCTTCTTGGGGGCCAATTTCTTCGCCACTGCCTTGGTGGGACCAACCGTCTTGGTGGAATCGATCTCCAGACCGCCGAAAAAGAGATCCTGCATCTCGCGGGAAAGTTGTGCGGCGGGGATCTTGCCGTCCGGGCGGAACCACTTGTAGATCCAGAGCACCTGTCCGAGGAACGAGAACGCCGCCACCCGCGGCTCGACGGGGCGGATGCGCCACTCCCGGACGGCCTCTTCGAACGACGATTCGAGAAAGTGGACGTAGCGTTTCTTCCGGGCGTTGATCTGCGCCCGGGCGGCGCCGGTGAGCGTCTCATGCTCGTGGAGGATGATGGTGACCTCCTTGCTCCAGCCCTCGGTCACCAGGAAGATGTTCTTCTCCATGCACGCCTTGAGGCGTTCGACGGGATCGGCGATATTGAGGACCTGCAGGAGGACACGCTCCTCGAAGATGTCCATCCCGTAGCTCATGATCTCCAAGAGGAGATCTTCCTTGCTGTGGATGTAGTAGTAGAGCCCCGCCTTGGTGAGCCCGCAAGCGTCGGCGATGTCCTGCACCGAAGCCGCCTCGTATCCCTGCTCGCAAATCAGCCGTGCCGCGGTCTCGAGCACCGTCCGGTGCCGCTCGCGATGAACGTCCGACCCTGTTTCCGGCGCTCGCGCCAAGAAGTGAATCCTTTCCGATACCGACCAGCCGGTAGAATTCTACCGGTCGGTCGGTAGTGTAGACAGGGAGGTGGGGGGTGTCAAGGGGCGCAAGTTCTTGACCAGGAGGGTAAAGCGTCTTAGGCTTTAGCCATGAAGAGCACCATCTCCTCCAAGGGCCAGATTACAGTGCCCGTCGAGATTCGCGATCAGCTCGGCCTTCGTCCCGGCGTGGTTGTTTCCTTCGAGTTGCTGGAAGGCGGGGTCTTACTCCGCAAGGGGACCGCCGGCCAGCACCCGGTGGACCGCGTCTTCGGGCACCTGCACCTGGAAAAGCCTGTCGATACCCTCCTGGACGAGATGCGCGGCCCCCGGCCCGGCGTTTCGGGCAGGAAGAAATGAAGACAGCGGTCGATTCCTCAGTCCTTCTCGACGTCCTGGGTGCCGATCCGCGGTTTGGAGAGGCTTCGCGAGAAGCGCTCCGGATTGCTTATGACGCAGGGGCTCTCGTCGCATGTGAGGTGGTGTGGGCCGAGGTCCGCGCTCACTTCCAGACCCACGAGGCCTTCCGCGAGGATCTCGCCACACTGGGAATCGTCTTCGATCCGATGACGACCGCGGCAGCGGAGCTTGCTGGTGAGCTCTGGCGGCAGCGGCCGAAGAAATCGAAAGAGGACCGCGACCGGGTCGTCGCAGATTTCCTGATCGGCGCCCATGCTCAAGTCCAGGCGGGCGCTCTGCTCACCAGGGATCGCGGCTTTTTCCGTCGGTACTTTCGAAGCCTCAAGATTCTCGGCCCGGCAGCCTGAGTCTGGATCATGATCGCGATCGAGGACCTTTACGAGCTCGAGTGGGCGGATTGGTTCCGGATGACTCCCCAGGAGCGTTGGGAAGAGAGCGCCAAGCTCTGGCATCACTACATAGCGATGGGAGGCTCCCTTGATCCCGAGCCCGATCCGCAAAGCCCTTTCTACGATCCGGAGACATCAGGTCGCCCACCTGTTGATGGGCGGCCAGGCCTGCGTGTTATACGGCGCAGCGGAGTTTAGCCGCGATCTAGACCTGGCCCTACTGCCCGACCCCGCCAATCTTGACCGCCTCGAGGCAGCTCTCGCGGAGCTGGACGCCGAGATCATCGCCGTCCCCTCTCTGTCGCTGCAACACCTGACGGAAGGTCTCGCGGTTCACTTCCGCTGCCGACATCCAGAAGTCGCAGGACTGCGGATCGACCTCATGACACACATGCGGAATGTCGCACCGTTTCCAGATCTCTGGGCGCGGCGGACAACCCTTGTTTTCTTGGACGAGCCGCTTGACGTGATGGCTCTTCCGGACCTCGTGGCGGCCAAGAAGACCCAGCGAGACAAGGACTGGCCGATGATTCGCCGTCTGGTCGACGTCAACTATCTGAGCTATCGGGAAGAGCCTACCCCGGAACGAGTCTTCTTCTGGCTTCGCGAGTTGCGAACCGCCGGCCTTCTGGTCGAGGCGGCTCGGGCTCATGCTGACCTTGTGGAGGAGTTGGTCAGGGAACGGCCGCTCCTGAAGCTGGCGACGTCCGAGCATCTCGCGAGCGGTGCGCTTGACCGGGCGCTACGCGACGAGGAGGACACTGAGCGCCGGCTCGACGCGGTGTATTGGAAGCCGTTGCGGCAGCAGCTCGAGAGGCTTCGCCGGTCTGTGCGGCGCTAAGCCAGCTGAGACGAGACGCTCGGCAGAGTTGATGCTCGGAGGTCACTCTGCCTGCCACTCTTTGAATCGCGTCGCGATCCGC
>DATIOS010000062.1:0-5224 GCA_035472915.1 Thermoanaerobaculia bacterium | reverse complement strand
GGACAAGTGGATCAGGATGCGGCTTCGCAGCATCTTGCGCCGCCGTCAAGGGCGGAAAGGCTGTGGTCGGGGTAAGGACCATCACCGCTGGCCTAACGCCTTCTTTGCTGAGCTTGGGTTGTTCTCCTTCAACACAGCCTATAACCAGATCCGCCAATCCTCTACGAGGTAAAACCACCGACTGGAGAGCCGGATGCGGGAGATCCGCACGTCCGGTTCGGAGGGAGGGGGGGCCGGGTACTCAACCGGTCCTCCCTACCCCTATAAGAAGGGCGGCCCTTTGGGCCTCAAAACCGGCGGTATGCTTCGCAACCCGGCGTTTCAATCCCAGACGTATCTCTCGTCATAGGCGATCTGATATCGCCGCAGGAATTTCCGGTATTCGTCCTGGAACGTCACCTTGCGGTGGTGCTCCTCCTGATTCTGGATGTATTGAATCACCGCGTTGGCGTTCGATTGGCTGACGGAGAAGGCGCCGTATCCGGCTTGCCAATGAAATTGCGCGAGGGCAGGTCCCTTGGTCTTGATCCATTTGGACGAGCTGGTCTTCACCGTCTCGACCGCCTGAGCCACGGCTCGGGTCCGTGACAGTCCAAACAACAGATGAACATGATCCTCGGCGCCGCCGACCTGTAACGACGGGCAATCGTACTCGCGCAATACGACCGCAAGGTACGGGTGGAGCTCGGCCTGAATTTCAGGAGTCAGAACGGGATCGCGATTCTTCGTGCTGAAGATCAAGTGCACCAGGATGCAGGCCAGGGACTGCGGCATTTCGCTTTCCTTTCATGGCCGCCCCGGCGCCGTCTCGCGGTCCAGCACCTCCAAAGTCTGATAATACAAAGCGTCCGCCTCCTCGCGGCTGTTGCCGATGGCGGTGAGGCCGAGCTTGCCGAACTCGGAGACGGCGCCGATGAGGTGGAAGAGGACGCCGGAGTCGGTGGCTAGGCTGTAGTGGAGGCGGTTTTCAGTGAGGATGTCGATGACGTCCTCGGGCAGCAGGCCGCGGTACGCCTCGGATCGGAGATTATCCGTTGCCCGATAGTACTTGGACTTTCCGGCGTGAGAGAAGAAGAGGCCCGTTTCGCGGTCCAGCCGTCCGCCGGTGAGGAATTGCAGGGCGAGGTATGGATGAGTTGTACCGCCCATCCGCAGATTGATCTCCAGCGCCGCCAGGTTCCAGGGTGCGGCCGGATCGTCGCGCCATAGAAGGAAGTCGACGGCGAAGCGGCTGACGACGCCTTCGGCGGCGAGAACTTCGCCGATGCGCATCGCCGCTTCTTGGATGGGCAGCCGGTATTCGTCGCGCGCCGGGAAGCTGCAGCCGAGAAAAACCTGATCGGAGGGCCCGCCCAGAATCTGGTCGTGAGTCGAGATGGGCACCACGTCCCTGCCTGGACTGACGCGGAGTTGGGTGCTGGGCGAAACTTTCTCCGCGGCGTCGATGAACTCCTCGACGATGCCGGCCATGCGGTGGAATTTCTCGAAATATTCTTCGACGGTCTCGTTGGCCACCGAGAGCTCGATGCGGTGCAGCGCCTCTCGCACCGCGGCCCGGCCGCCCGCTTCGGGATAGCGGAAGATGGCGTTGCCCTCGCCCGAGAAGCTGTCGTTGAGCTTGACGACGGCGCGCCGCAGCCCTGGTCGCCGTGCCGCCAACTCGACGAGCGCCTCTTCGACTTCGGCTTTGGTGTGAAGGTCCTCGAAGCCCTCCGGCAGGGGCACTCCGGCTTGGCGGAACACCTTGCGGCTGCCGGACTTGGTGCCCAGGTGAGCGAGGTCGGGATCGCAGCCGTTGAGCGGAATGCCGAGCAGCACGGCGAGCCGGCGCTCGGCCGGCGTCGAGTTGAACACCGTGAGATAGGCCCGCGAGGGATCGTGGATGCCCTCGCGGATGCGCTCGATCAGGCGCGGCCGGTCGAGGATTTTCTGGGTGAGCGAGTGCGGCGAGGCGTCATAGGCACAGAGGAGGGTCAAGCGCGAGCGGGCATGGCTCGCGGGAATCCCGGCGAGGAGCTGGAAGTAATAGTCCAGGATCAGCGGGTGCACCGGCTGCGAGGTGACGTAAACCACCCGCGCCCGCGGATTGCGTAGCCGGATCAGCAGAAAGAGCAGGCGCTCCTCGTAGAAGCTCACGCCGTCGATCTTCCGGAGCTCGCTCTGATCGAGGGTCATGGATGGCACGACGACCGAGGTATGGGGCTCCTCGTCGCGCATCATGAGTGCCTCCCAGACCGCCTGGAGGCGTGGCTGGAGCTCGCGAAATCCGGCGATCTCGGCCTCGGGAGTGAGGTCGGCGGCGAAGGGCGGACGCGGAATCAAGGCGGGCTCACCTGAAGGCGGATCAACCGGCTGCCACCGCTCCCTCGATCAGGCGATCTTCGTGCAGGCCGAACTGGAATCCAAGCGCTTCGGTCCGCAGGCGAACCTGGCGCCGGAGATGGAAGCGCAGCGGCCCGAGCAGCGTGTAGTCGGAAGTCAGCCGGAGCCGGGCGTCCGAGTCTTCGTCCGGGTAGGCGCGGGTCAGGCCTTCCCGGCGCTCCGCCGCCCACTGCGACGAGACCTCGCCGCGCTCGAGCTTCTGCTCCAGGATCAGGAGCTGGCGAGCGCGGTCCACGATCTCGGGATGATGGTTGACGCCGAAGACCCGCGGCATGCCGGCCCGGTCGCGGGCGAACTCGAGCATCGTCAGCGCGTCGCCCTGGGGGCCGCCGACACCCTCGGTCTCCCAGCCTATGGGCATGATGCCGGCTGGGAAGGTCCCAGATCGGGGGATCAGGTCGAAGAAGCGGTTGTCGAGAACGCGCAGGCGCCCGTCGTCCGCGAGCTCCTCGCCGAAGCGGCGGAACCAGGGATGATCGTCCGCCTCGGGCGCGAGCACGTTTTCCAGCACGCCGGTGCTTTTGCCCCCCTTGTCCGGGCCGCGGAAGACCGGCTGGGCGAGCCCCGACCAGTGGCACATCACGCCGAAGGTGTGGCAGACGGCGAGGAGAGCCGCGCTCTCGTCGTCGAGGATGCGATCGAACAGCCGGTAGAGCGGCGCCTGCCACGAGGGATCCTCGCGGACGCCTTGACTGTAGGTGGATTCGCCGTCGTTAGCGTGCGGATCGAGATGGCCCGGACCGCCGGTGCCGAGATAGAGGGAGAAACGTCCGCCCGGCGCCTCGGGGATCATCCCGGCGCGGCGCACGTCGAAAGAGATCGCGCGAACTCGGATGCCGGTCTCCTCGGCGATGGGCAGCAGCTCACAGGCGGTGTCGAGCAGACCGTGAACGAGGCAGTCGTGGCCAAGGTTGGGCCAGCCGTGGTTCATATCGAGCAGGGCGACGTCGACGAGATCGGGATCGGCGGGAGGCAAATCCTCCGGCCGCTCGACGCGGACGTACTCGAAAGCGCCGCAGGACGCGTCGGCAGGACGGCCCGAACCACAGAACTGGGCGCTACCGGGCAATTTATGGCGGCAGAGAAAAGGCATAGTCGGGTGTCGAGAGACTACAGGAAAGAGGGAAGAAGGCCAAGCGGCCCTCATTTCTCCGACGGTCCCTTCCATCCTGGCCCGCGCAGAACCTTGCCCGGCAGTGCTCCCGTCCCCTTGCCACCGTCGATCACAAGCTCGCCGTTGACGAGCACATACTCCATTCCTTGCGATAATTGATTGGGATTCTCGAACGTTGCGACGTCGCGCACGGTCTCCGGGTCGAAGACCACGACGTCGGCCCACATCCCGGTCTTGAGCACGCCGCGGTCGGCGAGGCGCAGGCGGGCGGCAGGGAGCGCTGAGAACTTGCGGATGGCATCTTCCAAAGTGAGCTTCTTTTCTTCTCGCACGTATTTGCGCAGAATGCGCGGGAAGGTGCCATAGGCCCGCGGGTGTGGGTGCTGCTCGCCGAGCAGGCCCTCCGTCGAGGTGCCCTCGGAATCGTTGTTGATCGACACCCAAGGCTGCACGAGGGCCAGCGCCACATCCGGCTCGGACATGGCGAAGACCGCGACGCCGGTGAACGCTTCGTCTTGAATGAGGATATCGAACAGCTCGTCGATCGGGTCCTTGCCCTGGAGCTTCGCGGCCTCGGCCAGGGTCTTCCCGACCAGGGGTTTGAGGGCCGGAGCGTGGAGCGAGCAGAGGAGGATCGCCTCGGGGCCGGGGATCTCGTGCCATTCGTTGTCCCACGCCGCGGACGGAGTTTCCATATCTTTGCGAATCCGCGCCCGCATCGCGGGATCGCGCAGCCGCTCGATGAGCTTCGCCGTGCCGCCGTCGTGGGCCCAGGGCGGCACGAAAGCGGAGAGGCTGTTGTACCAGGCGGGGTAGGCGTAGGTGTCGGCAGCGACGTCCACGCCGGCGCGGCGGGCCCCTTCGATCTTCGCGACCACCTCGGGCATGCGTCCCCAGTTCGTCTTGCCCGCTACCTTGAGATGCCAGATTTCGACTGGAATATGTGCCTCGCGGCCGATGCGGATCGCTTCGTCGAGGGCCGGGATGACGGCGTCCCCCTCGCTGCGCATGTGAGTGGCGTAGATTCCGCCGTAGCGCGCGGCCTCGGCGGCGAGAGCGATCAGCTCCTCGGTCTTGGCGTACGGTGCGGGCGGATATTGGAGCGAGGTCGAGAGGCCCACGGCGCCCTGCAGCATGGCCTCGCGCACCAGGGCGCGCATCTGGTCGAGTTGGGCCGGCGTGGGCTGCTTGTCGTCGTCGCCCAGGACCATCCGCCGCACCTGGGTGGCGCCCACGTAGTCCGCGACGTTGATGCCGATTCCCTGCTTTTCAAGGCGCGCGAAGTACTGGCCGTAGGTCCGCCAGTCCACGGTGAGATGGAGATGGTCGTAGCCAACCTTGTCCGCATTGACGAGCGCGTCGGACTGCGGCGCGGCGGAGCCGCCTTCGCCGGTGATCTCGGTGGTGATCCCCTGGTAGATTTTCGACGGCAGGCGCGGCTCGACGAGGATCGTCAGCTCCGATTGGCCCAGCATGTCGATGAACCCGGGAGCCACCACCTTGCCCGCGGCGTCGATGGTTCGTTTCGCGGACACCGCCGGGCCGAGATGGCCGATGGCCGCGATGCGGCCGCCGCGAATCGCCACGTCGCCCGAGTACCAGGGCGAGCCCGTGCCGTCCACGATCCGGCCGTTGCGAATCACCAGGTCATAGGACCCTGGCTGGGCCGCAAGACCAGCCGCAGCAGGCGCGCAATTGCCACCCACTCGAATTCCCAGCCCGCCAGGT
>DATIOS010000061.1:0-3955 GCA_035472915.1 Thermoanaerobaculia bacterium | reverse complement strand
GCGCGACGTGCGCCTCTCGCCGGTCGAGCTCGCCCATCCGCAGCCACCGCCGCCGGCTCCCCTGCTGCAGAGCGATCCCGTGACGGACATGACCGAGATGCGCGAGCGCGAGGAGCGGGAGCTCCACCAGGCCGCCTGGATCGACCGCCAGCAGGGAACGGTGCGCCTGCCGGTGGACGATGCCATCGACATCGTGGCCGTTCGCGGTGTGGCGCCGGAGGTGGTGGGCGGCAAGCTCGGAGCGCCGATTGCCGCGGCGCCGACGCCGGTGCCGGAGGCACCTAAGGGCCAGGGAGGAAAGAAGGTACCTTGAACGGATTGTGCTGCTTCACGGCTTCGACCGGGCTGGCTTTGCTGCTGGCTGGGGGCGCAGCCTCGGCTTCGCCGAGCGGGTCCGTCATCCCCAGCTCGGAAATGCCGGGGGTGCTCAAGGCCGTGGGCTACGACCAGCGAATCGGCGAGAAGGTGCCGCTCGACGTCCCGTGGCGGGACGAGCACGGCCGCGCCGTCAAGCTGGGCGATTATTTGAACGGTCACAAGCCGGCGGTGCTGGTGCTCGCCTACTACCATTGCCCGATGCTCTGCGATCTGGTGTTGCAGGGCGTCGAGACGGGACTCAAGCCGCTGTCGCTCGATCCGGGCCGCGAGTTCGACGTCATCGTGGCGGGCATCGATCCGGCGGAAACGCCCGCGCTGGCGGCGAAGAAGAAGCAGGAGATCCTGGCGCGCTATGCGCGGCCGGGCACCGAGAACGGCTGGCATTTCCTCACCGGCCCGCAGGACTCGATCACCCGCCTCGCCCAGGCGGTCGGCTTCCGTTACGTCTACGATCCCGAGCGGAAGCAGTTCGCCCACGCCGCGGGCATGGTGATCCTTACCTCCGGGGGCCGAGTCTCGCGCTACTTGCTGGGAGTCGAGTTTCCCGCGCGCGACATTCGTCTCGGCCTGGTGGAATCGGGCAACGGCAAGCTCGGCACGGTGGTCGACCAGGTTCTCCTCTACTGCTTCCACTACGATCCGCTGGTCGGCCGCTACAGCGCCGTGACCCTGAACATCGTGCGCCTGTCGGCGGTGATCACCGTCGCGGCCCTGGCGCTTCTGGTCGTTATCCTGCGGCGGCGGGAGACCGCCGAGCCCGGTCCCTTGGGAGCCGCCTGACATGAGATCGTCGTTCCCTCTCTTCCCCGACTCGGCGTCCACCCACTCAGGGAATGTCGACGCCCTGTTCGTCATCTGGGCGTTGATCAGCATCTTTTTCACCATCCTGATCGCCGGCCTGATCGTCTATTTCATGGCCCGCTACCGCCGCCGCCATCCGGAGGAAGTGGGAACCAACGAGACGGTGGCCGTCTGGCTGGAAATCGCCTGGTCGGCTATCCCGCTGGCGATCGCGCTCGCCATGTTCGTCTGGGGAACACGCGTCTTCTTCGACCTCTACCGGCCGCCGGCCAACGCCGTCGAGTACACGGCCATCGGCCGGCAATGGATGTGGAAGATCCAGCACCCCGAGGGACAGCGGGAGATCAATACCCTGCACGTGCCGGTGGGCCAATCGATCAAGATGAAGCTCGCTTCCGAGGACGTGATTCACAGCTTCTACATCCCGGCCTTCCGCATCAAGCAGGACGCCATTCCCGGGCGCTACACCTCGATCTGGTTCCAGGCCACCAAGCCCGGCGTCTACCATCTCTTCTGCGCCGAGTACTGCGGCGCCGAGCACTCGAAGATGATCGGCAGCATCATCGTCATGGAGCCTCGCGACTATGAGAACTGGCTGGCAGGCGGTGCCGCCGGCAAGTCGATGGTGGCCTCGGGCGCCGACCTCTTCCAGTCGCTGGCCTGCGTCACCTGCCATCGGGCGGGAGATACGGGACGCCTCGCTCGCGGACCGGCGCTCGAGGGCGTCTACGGCAGCCAGGTGAAGCTCGCCGACGGCCGCTCGGTGACCGCCGACGACAACTATCTCCGGGAGTCGATCCTCAACCCCACGGCGAAAGTCGTGGCGGGCTGGGACCCCGTGATGCCCACCTTCCAAGGCCAGGTCAGCGAGGAGCAGCTCAGCCAGCTCCTCGCCTACGTCCGTTCCCTTGGCTCGCCGGCCGGCACGGCGGCGCCGGCCGCAGCCAGCGCCGCCAACCCGCAGGCTTCGGGCACTCCAGGCACTCCGCAGTGACAGAGATGAGAAGGGAATCATGAATACCACCGCAACCGCGCCCGTCACGACCACCGCGGAGACCGCCTCGAAGCGGCCGAACTATTTGAACGCCTCCTACGGCGTCCGCTCGTGGCTTCTCACCCGGGACCACAAGCGGATCGCCATCCTCTATCTCATCTCGGTGACGGCGTTCTTCGCGATCGGCAGCCTATTCGCCCTGCTCATCCGCCTCGAATTGTTGACCCCCGAAGGCGACCTCTTCCAGCCGGATACCTACAACCGGCTGTTCACCATGCACGGCGTGGTGATGGTGTTCTTCTTCCTCATTCCGGCGATTCCGGCGGTGCTCGGCAACTTCCTCGTGCCGCTGATGATCGGCGCCAAGGACCTCGCCCTGCCCAAGCTCAACCTGGCGAGCTGGTATGTCTACAACCTCGGCGGCATCTTCACCCTGTGGGCCATCGTTCATGGCGGCGTGGACACCGGCTGGACTTTCTACACGCCCTTCTCCACCCACTACTCGAACACCTACGTCATCTCGACGGCCCTGGGCATCTTCATCACCGGTTTCTCGTCGATTTTCACCGGCCTGAACTTCATCGTCACCATCCACCGCATGCGGGCGCCGGGGCTGACCTGGTTCCGTCTGCCGTTGTTCATCTGGTCGACCTATGCGACGAGCCTGATCATCGTGCTGGGCACGCCGGTCATCGCCATCACCATCCTGCTGGTGGCGGCCGAGAGGGTATTCCATCTCGGGATCTTCGATCCCACACTGGGAGGCGATCCGGTTCTCTTCCAGCACCTGTTCTGGTTCTACTCCCACCCGGCGGTATACATCATGATCCTGCCGGCGATGGGCGTCGAAAGCGAGCTCATCGCCGCCTTCGCCCGCAAGAAAGTCGTGGGATACAAGGTGGTGGCTTTCGCCTCGGTCGCCATCGCCGTGCTGGGCTTCCTGGTCTGGGGGCACCACATGTTCGTCGCCGGCGAGTCGATCTACGCCGCGACCATCTTCTCCGTGCTCTCGATGCTGGTGGCCATTCCCTCGGCGGTGAAGGTGTTCAACTGGACGACGACCCTCTATCAGGGCTCGATCTCCTACCAGACGCCCATGCTCTACGCCCTCGGCTTCATCGGCCTGTTCACGATGGGCGGCCTGACGGGCGTCATGGTGGCGACGCTCGGCTTCGACGTTCACGTTCACGACACCTACTTCATCGTCGCCCACTTCCACTACATCATGGTGGGTGGAACGATCATGGGCTATCTCGGCGGGCTCCACTACTGGTGGCCGAAGATTTCGGGCAAGCTTTATCCGGTTTTCCTGTCGAAGATCGCGGCGCTGCTGGTGTTCGTCGGCTTCAACCTGACGTTCTTCCCGCAGTTCATCCTTGGCTACCTGGGGATGCCGCGCCGCTATTGGAGCTACCCGCCGGAGTTCCAGGTGCTCAACGTGCTGTCGACCGCGGGAGCTTCAATCCTCGGCATGGGCTACATCCTGCCTCTCTTCTACTTCATCTGGTCGATGCGGTATGGCAAGTCCAGCGGCGACAATCCCTGGGGCGCCGTGGGCCTCGAATGGGACACCTCCTCGCCACCGCCGACGGAGAACTTCCTCACCATGCCCGTGGTGACCCACGGCCCCTACGAGTACAACCGCGAAGAGGTGCACAACCGCATGTCGCAGGAGGGGACCATTGGCTAGCGAACCTTTGGCGGAACCGCACGGCCATGCCGCGCACCATCCTGCGCTTGCCCATCAATTCGATTCGATGGACCAACAGAAGGAGTCCTCGA
>DATIOS010000060.1:0-4520 GCA_035472915.1 Thermoanaerobaculia bacterium | reverse complement strand
CGAAGACAGGGCGCGTCTTCGCCGGCGTCGAGATGCGCCTCGCCGACGACGCCGGCAACGAGCTGCCCTGGGACGGCAAATCGGTCGGCGAGATCGAAGTGCGCGGACCCTGGGTCACCGCTTCGTATTATAAAAATCCCGCGCCGGAGCGCTTCCACGACGGCTGGCTGCGCACCGGCGACGTTGGCACCGTGGACGATCGCGGCTACGTTCAGATCACCGATCGCGCGAAGGACGTCATCAAATCCGGCGGCGAATGGATCTCGTCGGTGGACCTCGAAAACAAGCTCATGGGGCATCCCGACGTCGCCGAGGCAACGGTGATCGGCGTCCCCGATCCCAACTGGGACGAACGCCCGCTCGCCTGCGTCGTGCTGAAAGATGGGGCCGAGAGCGACGCGGAGGCCCTGCGCGGTTTCCTCTGTGGAAAGGTCGCCGCGTGGTGGCTGCCGGAGCGCTGGACGTTCATCCCGGAGATTCCACGGACGTCGGTGGGCAAGTTCGATAAAAAGGTTTTGCGGGCGCGGTATGCGGAGGGCGAGTTAGAGGTGGTGGAATTGGAGGGGGCGAGGCGCGGCTGAGGCCGCCCCAGCATTGCGAACCGTTGGCAGCGACGGTGGCGCGCTGTCCAACGGTTCGGCCGATCGAACGCCTGGTCCTTACCGCAACGTCAACGCCTGGAAGGTCGTCTGCGGTGGATCGAAGTTGGCGAAGAAGGCTTCAACGTCCTCGTTGCTCCCCTTGAGAATCTTGAGACCGCCACTCGCCAGGGCCTGCTCGAGCGCGTTCAGGAACGGCTCCTTGGTGGCGCAGGCGACACTGGCGGCGGTGTTTTTAAGGAGGGTCGCCCAGGTTGAATAGTCGATGGAGATGGCGAGATCCACGTGCTCGAAGGCATCCAGCTTGTTGGCGGTGACGGGCGGCTGGAGGGCGTCGAACTCCGCGATGGCGCAGCGGATGTGGAGGGCGAAGGCCTGGTCCGGTTGCGCAACCTGAGTGTCGCCGAGGAAGAGGAAGCCCAGCGACTTGTGAACGCCGCTGCTTTCGCCGCAGGTGGCGTCCTTGCCGAGAGGGGCGGTCTTCTCGGCCTTGAGCCGCATGGTCCAGGAGTTGACCCACGCCGCGGGCGGCAGCGAGGCGACGATCTGCGGCGAGGTGAGACCGCCCACCACCGGCGGCATGCCCGCAAACAGGCCGCAAAGCTCCTGCGCCGACGAGATGTACCAGTTGCGCCAGTTGGGGTTGGTCACTGTCTGCGAGAGAGCCACGAACGCCGCGGCCTTCACTTCGCGGGCATGGCAATAGGCAGCGGTGCCCGTGCAGTTGGCGGGCGGGTTGGGCGGCGGCGTGCCGATGCTCTTGGGGCACTGGGCCCACGAGGTATGGACCTCGAACTTCGGCACCAGGTCCTTGCAGATGGGTTGCGCCGGACCGGTGCGCGGTTGGCCCTCGGCGCCTTCGGCGCGAATGACCTCGGTGGTCAGCTCGGCCGCCCACTGGAGCTGCTCGTGGGCCTTGTCGGCATGCCCGGAATGAAGCAGCTTCTCACCGGCGGCCAACGAGGCGGCAGCGGCGGTGACGACCTTCTTGGGGCCGCCCATGATCCCCACCGTCTTCACTGAAAGCGCCCGCGGCGGCGTCGGCTGAAGCGCCACCGGATCGGCCTGGAACCAGCCGAGATAGCCAAAGTAGATCTCCCGCACGGCCTGCGGCACGGAGCCGTAAAACGGCGTCAAATAGTCCTCCATGCGGACGTCCGGCTTCGGCTTTTTCATCCGCCCGAGGTCGTTGACCAGATAATCGGGCATGTGGATCAACGCCGCCAGCTCCTCGATGGTGTGCCCCTGGTTGAGCAGGCGCACCGCCTGGTCGTGCGTGAACTGAATGGCGTCGCGGAAGTTGCGCAGCAGGATGCGGACGTCCTCCGTGCCGCAGAGGGGCACGCCGTGGGCGGGCACCATGCTCCAGGAGTCCAGCTCGCGCAGGGTGTCGACGCTGCGGAACCATTGCGCCGGGTTGCGATAGCTGGTGCCGCGCAGGCTGTAAAGGTTGGGATAGGAGGGGCCTTGAATGACCTCCGCCGAGAGCAGCATGCCGGGGCCGCCCCAACCGTCGGCGGCCGGCGCGGAACGCGGCGCCATGCCGGAGCCCGGATAAATCTGATTCATTCCGTCCGGCAGGAAGGCGGCAATCTCGTCATCCGTCTCGCTGGGCACGTAGATCAGCTTCAAGTTGATGCCGGCGGCCGAGAAAAGCAGCTCGTTGGTGAAGGTGCGCGACGGCATCTGGAATCCCGCCGATCCCTCCAGTACTTCGGGGCCGATGCCGTCGTTGATGCGGTTGACGCCGATCCAGTTGCCATACATGTACGAGGAGCGCGGATTGATCATCGTGCCCACCACCGTGCCGGTATTGATCACGCTTTCGACCACGCCCTTTTGCGAGATGATCTCGACGCAGTCCTGACGGCCGATGTAGGTGCCGTCCTGTCCCGGGTCCTGTGGGTTTTCCGCCTTGCAGACCGGGCGGTCGGCGAGGTCGAGCACGCCCTGCACGCCGGCCGTGTGATCGATGTGGTTGTGGGTGTAGACGATCGCCTTGATCGGCAGCTTGCCGCCCGCCTTGATTCCGGCTTTCACCCGCACCGCTTCCAAGGCGATCTTGGCGCTGGCGTCCGAGCCCAAGGTGTCGACGACGATCAGGCCGTTGTCGGGCCCCACGAGCACGATGGTGTTGGCGAGGTTGAAGCCGACGGCACTGAACGCCTTGTAGGCGAGGGGCGCGAGGCGCTGCTTGCAGACTTCCGTCTCCTGGAGATCGTAGACCTGGACCGGTTGAAAGAAATTCGAATGGCCGAGCAACAGCTCGTTGGCCGGAATGAGCGGCGGCTTGTCGGCCGCCGGCTTGTCAACCGCCTGCAGGGGTGCGGCAAGCGCCAGCAGGAGAAGCGACAGGACACGAATCTTGATCATGGGACGATTCCTCCTCCTCTAGAAAACAGGTTGAAGCGGGCTCAGCTCGGGCTCCGCTACTTCTCGTAGTGGGACGAGGGAGGACGATATCGCAGCGCTGAGATCAACAAAAGCGGAGTAAGCAGGCCGGCGGGACGCCGGCGCTCCCAGGGTTTCCTCTAGTTTCGGTGGGTGAGGCCGCCCCGGCATTGCGAGCCGTTGGCAGCCAATGTAGAGACGCCCCGTGGGGAACCCCGCGGGGGCGTCTCTGGCGAAGAGTTAACCTCGCCGTTCCCGAACCGTTTTGAACGGGATATTCGTCGGTCTTCAGATCTTCAAGTGGCTGTGGGGATCTCGCTCCGAGGAGACGCCCCGCGGGGTTCCCCGCAGGGCGTCTCTACATTGGCTGGAGACGGTGGCGCGCTGTCCAACGGTTCGGCCGATTGAGACGCCACCCGCTGACGAGGATTCAGAGCTCTACCGGTCAGGCTGTTTCCCGACCACCCGGAACGGATATCCGCCGATCTCCGCCGCCGTGCCGTCCGGCTTGACTCCCTCCAGCCGCAGCCGATACTCGCCGGGAGTCAAGGACGACGCAGGAAAAGTGATCATCACCGCTTCGAGGGCGTTGGGCTTGAGGTTGGCCTGCCGATAGACGGTGGCGCCTGCTTGGGTGAGCGTCGCGCGATAGGTCGCGAAGCGCGCGTCGCCTCCTGGATCGACGGCCAGCGCTACGAGGTCGCCGGTCTTGGAGAGATCGATCGTCGCCGGCGGCTCGCCCGGGCCGCGAACTGCGGTCAACAGGACGACGGAGAGATTCGCCGCGGAGGAGGCGAGGCCATGAGGAGATTCAGGAGGCTTGGCCTGGGCGATTTTCGCCTCCAACTCGCGGCGCTCGGCCGCCCGCTGGCGCTCGCTCTCGGCGAGGCGCCTGCGAAGATCCGCGGCGTTTCGCTCCTGGACGTTGCCGCGTTCCCCCAGTGCCGCAGCTGTCTGGCGCAAATCCGTCGATTCCCGATGGAACCAAAGGGCTGGAAGGACTCCAAGGACGAAAAAAACGAGCAGCGCGGCGAGGGCCAGGCCCCATTGAGTCAGACGGCCGCGGCGGGCCAGCCAGGCGAAGAGCCCGGCTTGCACGATGGCGGCTTGGGCGACGTCCTCGGCCACCATCGTCTTCAGGCCGCGCTGGAATCCCCTCGCCAGCTCGAGCTGCTCGGTGCATTCAGGGCAGCCGACGAAGTGCTCCTCGAAACGGGCCTCCTCGTCCGGCGGCAAGGAACCCTGGTGGTAGCGCTCGAGGAGGCCGTTGTCTGCTATGTATTGATGATCCATCTGTCACCCCCCGGCCCCTCGGAGCGCCCCCTTCCAGAGTGTGATCAGCAAGAGAATTATCGCACTCTCCACCGGCGAGAGTCCCGGCCGGCCTCCCGTCCGCTCCAGGAAGAGCTCCTTGTAACGCTGGCGGGCGCGGTGCAGGACACGATTGAATTGCAGACTGGAGAGGCCGTGATCGGCGGCGATGCGGTCCTTGTCTTCCTCGGCGATGTAGAAACGCAGCAGGATCTCGCG
>DATIOS010000059.1:0-3178 GCA_035472915.1 Thermoanaerobaculia bacterium | reverse complement strand
GGATGTTGGTGTGCGAGGGCAGGGTCACCACGTTGTGGGCGTGGGTATTGGTGAACACCCGCCCCTGCCCCGCCAAACGGTCGAGCACCGGCGTCTGCGATCGGCGATTGCCGGCGAACCCCGGAGCGTCAGCCCGCAGGGTGTCGATCGTGACGAGGACGACGTCGCCGCGATTGCCGGAGGCGGCCGGCCGCGCCGGAGCCTTCGCGGCGGGAGGCACCGCGACGGCGAGGGCGACAACCGCCAGCAGGGCGAGCGATGCAAGAAGCCACTTCGACATCGGCGGGATTGTAGCAGCGGGGCGGCTCCGTGCTCCCGGCGCTCCCCCGCCCAGGACCCTCATCACCCCGACCCTCTTCTCCCAGCCTCCCCCCCGTCCGCCGGGAGAAGAGGGAGCAGTTTGACGAGTTGGCAGAGGTCTCGATACCGATGCCAGCCAATGTAGAGACGCCCGCGGGGAACCCCGCGGGGCGTCTCATCGAAGGAGAGATCCTCACAGACACCGGAAAGGTCTGAACATCGACATAAGCGCGCCCCAGACCGTCCAGAAACGGTGAGGGCGACCCTTCGACGGAGACGCCCCACGGGGTTCCCCGTAGGGCGTCTCTACAATGGCAGCCGACGGGTCAAAATCCGGATTCTTGAATCTTGTCCAGGACCCTGCGCCCCTACTCCCGCAACCGGCTCACGACCGGATGGAGCTGCTCCACCAGGGCCGGCAGGTCGAACAGCTCCAAGCCCATGCCGGACAGCAGGTTGTGCCCTCCGGCGTCGGCGGAATGAGGTTCGAAGCGGTGCACAACGCGAGCCCGCAATCTGATGGGCTCGGCGTCGGGGAGCGGCGGGTAGAGCTCCACCAGCACCGACTCCTGGATCCGCGCCGGATGGAGCGTCGAGACAAAGAGCCCGCCCTGGAGAATGTCGCGCCGATAGACTTCGAGGAACTCGTCCGCCGAGGTGAAGTGGACGCTGAACGCCCCCTCCCCCAAGACCGACGGGCCTATCGGCCGGGGCGGAGCGGACGGTGGAACCGGCTCGGGAGATGAAGGCGACCCGTCGGTCCGCCGGCGAAGGAATGGCGTGGCCAGGGGTTCGGCGAGCGGCTCGACAACCGGAGGTGCCGGCATTTCCAGCTCATCCACTGTGCTCTGCGGAGGCGGCGAGTGTGGTATCGCCTCCGCGGAGCCGACGGCCGAGGGGATCAGCTCCCGCACCAGCTCCTCCACGGTCAGGAAGCGCACGCCCATGCCGGAGAGGCTGATGCGCGCCATCTCGCCGCTGATCTTGCGCGCGTGGGCCACAACTCCTTCCACCATGAAGCCGCGGTCCCGGTCCACCACCTCGACGCGGATGCGCGAGCCCCCTCCCATGGGGCTGTTGGTGGCGATGAACATTCCCGTCATGGAAATGTTGGTCGTGTAGCCAACGTAGGGAGTGGACTCACCTCGCCTCCAGAAGCTCACTTGGACTCGACGGGGGCGGCGGACGGATTGACGTCTGGTCATTAGCCGTCAATTGTACCGTGCTCTGAAGCGAAAATTCCTTGCGGGGCCACGCCCTTATCCATACGATGTCCCGCGATGGAGACGATCGCAGCGTCGGAGACGACCGCCTCGGGGACAACCGCCATGACCGTGGCCGCCTGCAACGGCGACGGCTCGGTGCGGATCGAGACCCGCCCCCGCCCGACGCCCGGGCCGGGCGAAATGCTGCTGCGCCTGCGCATCGCGGGTCTCTGCGGCACCGACCTTTTCAAGCTGCGGCACGCCGGTGCACCGGCCGGCACCGTGCTGGGCCACGAAGTGGTGGGCTCGATCGCGGCTCTCGGCGAGGGAGTGGCGGGCTTCGCCCTGGGAGACCGGGTGGTGGTTCCGCACCACGTGGCCTGCGGCGAGTGCGACTTCTGCCGGCGCGGGAGCGAGCCGTCCTGCCTGGTGTTCCGCGAGAATCTGCTGGCTCCCGGCGGCTTCAGCGACTGGATCCTGGTACGGGAGCGCGCCGTGCGGCTGGCCGCCTTCGGCCTGCCAAGCTCCCTCAAAGATGAAGCCGCCGTCTTCCTGGAACCCGCCGCCTGCGTGCTGCGCGGCATCCGCAGCGCCCAGTTGCCCGAGACCGCCCTGACCGGCCCCTCGCCGGGCTGCGTCGCCATTCTCGGCGGCGGCAGCATGGGGCTCCTCCATCTGCTGGTTCTGAAGGCAGTCCATCCCAAACTGCGGGTGGTGGTCTCCGATCCACTGGAGAATCGGCGCGAGCTCGCTCGAAGACTGGGAGCGGAGGCCGCGGTGACGCCCGACTCGGCCCATCAGGAGATTGCGAAAATTTCCGGTGGACGCGGAGCGGACGCCGTGTTCGACACCGTGGGCGGCGCCGGCCCTCTGGAATCCGCCCTGGCTCTCAGCCGTCCGGGCGGCGCGGTGATCCTCTTCGCCCATGCGGATAGCGGCGAGCGCGCCAGCTTCGATCTCAACGCCTTCTTCAAGAGCGAGCGCCGGCTTCTCGCCACCTATTCGAGCGCACTCGCCGAGCAGCGGGAGATCTACCGGCTCCTGGTGAGCGGCCGGCTCGACCCGACGCCGCTCGTCACCCACCGCCTTCCGCTCTCCAAATTCATGGCGGCGGTCGAAATGGCCCGCGAGCGACGGGCGGTAAAAGTGCTGTTGGTGCCTGACGAGGAGCTGCCCTGAAGCTCCCAGCGCTCCCCGACCGCCAGACCACGGCATTTCTGTTGGGTCCCGAACGGCTGGAGTTGCGGGACGTGCCGGTGCCTGCGCCAGGCCCAGGAGAGATCCTGTTGCGGGTCGGCGCCGCCACCACCTGTGGCACCGATCTCAAGGTCTTCCAGCGCGGCGGTCATCCCCGCATGCTCAAGGCGCCGACGCCTTTCGGCCACGAGATGGCCGGCACCGTGGCCGCCGTGGGTGAAGGCAGCTCGGCCTGGCATCCCGGTGACCGCGTCGTGGTGGCCAACTCCGCTCCCTGCGGCATCTGCGAGTGGTGCTCCCGGGGCCGGGAGAACCTTTGCTCGGACCTCCACTATCTCAATGGCGCCTTCTCCGAGTATCTCCTCGTCCCCAGGCGCTTCGCCCAGACGGCCAGGTCGCCGAGCCGGCCGAGGGCCCCCGCGGGGGTCGCGAGTCCGGCCAGGCGATCGACGGCCTCGGCCCGGATCCCGGCGTCG
>DATIOS010000058.1:0-4426 GCA_035472915.1 Thermoanaerobaculia bacterium | reverse complement strand
TCGAGGACTGCGCCCAGGCGCCGGGCGTACGCTACAAGGGACGCCAAGTGGGCTCGATCGGCCACATGGGCGTCTTCTCCCTCACCGAGACCAAGACCATCACTTGCGGCGAGGGCGGTGTGGTGACGACGAACGACCCGGCGCTCGCCTTGAAGTTGCGGCTCCTGCGCAACCACGGCGAGGGGGTGATCGAGGAGGTCTGGGGCGACGAGGAGCTGGCCAACCTGGTCGGCATGAATTTCCGGCTCACCGAGCTCCAGGCGGCGGTCGCCATCGCCCAGCTCGGGAAGCTGGAGGAACGCAACCAGGTGCGGCGCGACAACGCGGCGTACCTGGTCCAGCGGCTCGCCGGGCACCCCGCGCTGCGGCCGCCCGAGGTCGAGCCGGGCACCGACGACGCCTGCTACATCCTGAAATGGCGCTACCGGCCCGAGCCCGGCATGCCCGACCGCGACGCTTTCGTCGCGGCCGTGGAGGCGGAGGGAGTTCCCCTGTGCGCCGGCTACACGCGGCTGCTCTACCAGAACCCGGTCTTCAGCCGGCGCGGCGGCGTCCGCCCGGCGGCCTGCCCGCGCTCCGAGCAGATCAACCGGGAATTCGTCTGGTTCCAGGCCGTCCACCCGCCCAACACCCGCGCGGACATGGACGACGTGGTCGAGGCGATCGACAAAGTCCTCGCGTGGCCGGGCTTCTAGGGCTGCTGCGCGGAAGGCCGCTTGCAACCGCCTCCAGGCAGGTTATACTAAAATGGCTAGGTAAGTTATTTGGCCGCCACGCTTCGGCTTCTCGCCAGACTGAACCAGGGGATTCGAGATGCCAGAGAAGATTCGAATCGAGACCGACGGGGCGCCGCCCGCCACCGGCACCTACAGCCAGGCGATTCGCCACGGCAACCTGGTGTTCGTCACCGGCCAGACGGGCCGCAACCCGCAGACCAGCGATCTGGAGGACGGGCTGGAGGCCCAGACCCGGCGGGTGCTCTCCAACATCGGCGCGGTTCTCAGCGCCGCCGGTTGCTCTCCGGGGGACATTCTCCAATCGACCCTGATCCTCGCGGACATGAAGGACTTCAAGCAGGTGGACTCCCTGTACATCGACTGGCTGCCGGAGGACGGGAAGGTGTGCAATCCCGCCCGCACGGTGCTGCAGGCGCCCCTGCCGCACGGGGCCTTGGTGATGCTCGAGGTGATTGCCGGCCATCCTGCGAACGGCTACGTCCGTCCGGACCTCGAAAGGCCGTTTCTCCAGCCCAGGGAAAAGATCTTCGAGTACTTTGCCCTCCAACTGGGCGAGAAGGACTGGCGGGGCAAGGACGTCCTGGACTTCGGCGGCAACGTCGGCGCGCTGCTGCAGGACCCCACCGCGACCCTCGACGAAGAGCGTTACTGGTGCATGGAGATCATCAAGGAGGCCGTCGAGCTGGGACGCCAGCTCTACCCGCGAGCCCACTGGGTCTTCTACGACAAGTACAACTTCTTCTTCAATCCCCACGGCGACCCGAGCCTGAAGATCCCCGACTGCGGCGGCCAGAAGTTCGACGTCATCGCCGCCTACTCGGTGTTCACCAACAACCGCCAAGCCGACATGCTGGACATGGTGCCGCAACTGGTCGACAGGCTCAAGCCGGGGGGGGTCCTCGCCTTCACCTTCATCGACCCGCACCACCATTCCTATCGTCACTGGCACGCGGACGGGGGACCGGACAACCTGCGCTTGCAACTGGAGAAAACCAGGCGGGAAGGGGTGGACGTCGACGTGGAGGGTGCGTTGGCCCGGGCACGGGGGGCGCGGTGGTGCATCCTCGTCAACGATCGCGACCTTTTCGTCGAGACCCATGAGATCGCCGAGTATGCTCCCGAGGAGCAGGAGTCGTACCACATCTACTACACCGCCGAGTACATGGCCGAGCTCTTTCCGGGCGCCGAGATCTTGCCACCCGCGGCCAACGAGATTCACCACTGCTGCCTCCTGCGCAGGCGCGCCGAATGAGCGCGCGCGCGCGGCGAACAAGGAGACCCGACGATGCGGCCGCTTCCCCAGTCTGCGAGGATCGAGGTTCCGTCCGCGGTCGCGGCGGACCTTCTGCGGGCGGCGGAAAGCCTGCCGCACTACGAGAACCAGGACTTCTACTCCTTCGCCCGGCAAGCCGAGGTCCACGCCGCGATCCGCGACAGCGTGCCGGGAAGCTGGAGTGAGGTCGTCGGGCCGATCCGCGAGCGCCTCGCCCGGCGCCCGCGTTGTGCCCTCGTCTCCGGCCTGCGCTTCGACGAGGGCAACCGGCTCTTCGTGGCGTTGAACCGCGAGCTCGGCGACCTGGTGGCTCGCCCGTACCAAAAGCCGCGTGCCCAGCTCGTCCACTACATCCAGCCCGCCACCGACATCGCGGCGAACGTCGGCCAGGGCTTCGAGAGCGAGCGCCTGCACACCGACGCCGCCGACTGGCACGAGCCCGTGCGCTGGCTCTCCATGGTCTGCATACGGCCGGACAGGAACGGCGGCGGAGTGTCCCGTTTCCTGGAGCTGGAGGCGCTCGTGGAAGAGGCCGCGGAGCGCATGGACGGGGCGCTGCTCGCAAGCCTGGAGAGCTGTCCGGTCCCCTGGCAGGTGGCCCCCTACCTCGGCGGCGGCATGGTCTGGGACCCGGTGCTCGGGAACGGACGTCTGCGCTGGCGGCGCTACACCGTCGATGCCGCTGTCCGCGAGAACGGCCTGGAGCTCGACGCGCCCCTGGTCGCGGCCCTCGACGCGTTCGGTGAAGTCGTCGAGAGCGCCGCGTCGGAAGTCCATTTCTTCATGCAGGCGAACGAATTCCTGTTGATGGACAACCAGCGTGCGCTGCACGCACGGACCCCGCTGGCGGCGGGAGAGGAGGCCTTGGACCGGTTGATGATCCGCAGTTGGGTCAGTCACGGATTGCAGGACCCTGGTCCTGCCGTCTGAGCGCCGCCGTTCAAAGCTTCAGCCGACAGGTTGAGCCGGACATGTTGAGCCACAGTCAGATCGACAGCTATCACCGGGACGGCTTCTTGTGCCCGCTCCCCGTGTTGCCACCCGCGGACCTGCGCTGCTTCCAGGCGGGCTTGGCGGAGATCGAGGCCGAGCTCGGCGAGGAGGTCCGGCGGCTGGGCCAGCCGCACCTCTTCTTTCCCTGGGCCTACGACCTCGCCACCCATCCGCGGGTGCTGGACGCGGTGGAGGGCCTCTTGGGTCCCACCCTCCTGGTGAGCGGCACGCTGATCCTCTGCAAGCCGCCCCGCGACTCCGGCTACGTCGCCTGGCACCAGGACAGCGTCTACTCCGGATGGCACCTGACCCCGACCACCTCCGCCTGGATCGCGCTCAGCCCCAGCCTGCCGGAGAACGGATGCATGCGAGTGATCCCGGGGTCCCATGGCGACGGCTTGCGGCAGCACGACGAAGGCCATCACGGCGACAACATGTTGCAGCGCGGCGAAGAGATCCAGGTCGAGGTCGACGAGTCGCAGGCCCACGACCTGGTGCTGCAACCGGGGGAGATGTCCCTGCACGAGAGCAACATCATCCACGGCTCGGGTCAAAACCGCTCCGACCTGAAGCGGATCGGTTTCATCGTCCGCTACGTGACGCCGGCCCACCGCCAGCGCCACAGCGGCGCGATGCTGCTGGCCCGCGGCGAGACGGATGTCGAGCACTTGGAAATCCTGCGGGACGCCCGTCCCGAGAACGACACCGCGCAAGGCCTGCGGCGGTGGCGTCAAGCCGAGGTCTAGCACCGCCTCCGCGCAAGGATGGTGGCGAAGCTACGCGGGGGATCCAGCAACGTGGAGACGGTCAAGGAGGGAGACATGCCTGAGCACACGACAGTCGTAGCTGAGGAAACCGCGTCCGGGAAAGCTGCAGCCGAGAAAAAATGGCCGGTGGTCAACTCCCACAACTACTGGTCTCCCTTGGAGGAGATCATCGTCGGGACATCCTTTCATCTCGACTACTCGGAAGACCTCTCGTTCAAGTTGTTTTTTCATCAGAATCTTTACAACGAATCGACCCTGATGTTGCAGCACGATCCACCCAGCACCGCCTTTTCCGGAGTCAAGCCCTCGAACCGTTTGCGGGACGAGCTCCAGGAAGACACGGAAGGGTTTATCGACATCTTGAAGCAAGCGGGAGTCAACGTGCGGCGGCCGCAGGCCGTCACCGAAGCCCTCGAGGTCAAGACGCCCAGTTGGAATTCCATCATGGGCCATGGCTTGATGAGCCGTGACCTCTTCATCGTCATCGGCAACGAGATCATCGAGACCGCACCCATGCTCCGGTCGCGCTACTTCGAGGCGGATCTCTACAAGGAGCTATTCACCGAGTACTTCAACGCAGGAGCCAAGTGGACGGTGGCACCGCGGTCCAGCCCTACCAGGAGGTCCAGCTCGTCTACGCGGTCCGGCAGCCGTTG
>DATIOS010000057.1:0-6961 GCA_035472915.1 Thermoanaerobaculia bacterium | reverse complement strand
ACGACCGCGGTGACCGAAAGAACCGTCGGCAGGAGCAGCCCGCGGTTGCCGCGCAGCAGTCCAGCTCTGCGCCATGCTGGAGATCTGCCACCAGTTCTCGGCGGAGATCGGCGGCCGCAAGGTTTACGGCATCGTCCACGGCGACATCAAGCCGGAGAACATCCGTCTCCAGGAAGGCGATCGCGTGCGGGTGCTGGACTTCGGCATCGCCAAGCACCTCTCGCAGACCCGGCGATTCACCGTCAACCTCTTCGGCAGCCTGCCTTACACGCCGCCGGAACGGCTAGACCGCGGCGGTGTCGACCGCCACTCCGACCTCTGGGCGCTGGGCGTCGTTCTCTACCTGATGGTGGCCGGCTACTCGCCGTTCGACGGCGGCGATCCCGAGGAGGTGGAGGGGAAGATCCGCTCCGGAAAACCGCCGGAGCCGCTGCCGCCGGACATCTCCCCGGCCTTGAGCCGGATCATCGAGCGCAGCCTGGATTACGACGTCGCTCGACGCTATGCCACGGCGGCGGAGATGGGAGCGGACCTCGCGGCGTGGAGCGCCGGCCAGCCCCTGCCCAGTGAAGAGAGCCGGCACGAGAATGGGCACGACGCCCGGGAGGATCTCAACTCCACCCGCCGCACCCGCATGCCGCTCGACGACTCGGGCTCCTTCCGCTCGCCGGAAACCCGCCGCACGGTAGTTCCGACGGGCTCGATCGGACAGACCGCCCCTCTGGAGACGCCGATCGAGGCCATGGAGGGTCCGTCGTCCGAACCGCCGCCGGCGCCGCCGCCGGCGAAGCTGCCGCGCTGGCCGGTGCAGCTCACCGTCATCCTGGCGGCCGTCGCCGTCGGCCTCGCTTCCCAGATGTGGGTGCGCAACGAGGCGAGCGGCATCCGCCACGATCTCGCCACCGAAGCCTCGCCCGATCTCGACGGCCTGTGGACGCGCTATCACCGCATCGCGCCGTTCGGCATGCCGGGCTCCGGCCTCACCGATGTGCGCCAGGATCTCAAGGAGGCGCTGGTCAAGTCGGCGGACCGCATCCTCGTGACCTATCGGGGAGACTCGCCGTCGACCACCAAGCCCGGCTGGCAGAAGGCTCACGACCGGCTGAAGGAGGCGGTGGACGTCGACTACAGCGACAAGTCGGCGCGCGCCAAGATGCTCTACACCCAGGGCCATCTCGATCGCATCGACTCCCAGGGCCTGCGCGCTGAGGGCAAGCGCAAAGAAGCCCAGGCGAAGCTTCAGGACGCCGTCTACGACCTCGAGGAGGCGGCGAAGCTGGCGCCCGAGTGGCCGGACCCCTACCTGGGGCTCGCCCGGGTCTACTCCTATGAGCAGTCCGACCTCAAGAAGCTGGAGGAGGTGCTGGATCAGCTCGCGCGCCGCAACTATCCGTGGGGGCGGCGGGAGAAGGCCATGCTGGCGGACGCGCACCGACTTCAGGGCCAGCAGCTTCAGGCGCAGGCCGTCGCGGCGCAGGGCACCGAGCAGGAGCGGGAGCTGCTGAGCACCTCCAGGGAGCATTACGCGCAGGCCGTCGATCTCTACCGCGAGATCTCTCCCTACGCCGAGGCGAAGGCGAACCGCGCCGCCGTCCAGGCCCAGATGGAGCTGATCGACGACCGGCTGTCGGAATTGGGAACGCCGTGACGGGGATCGTAGACGCATGCCGGTGACCCGCAGCACGGCCGCCGAGCGCCAGCGCCGCGCCGCTGCCGGGGGCGGCGGCTTCCGTGTGCCGGGAATGCCGGGGATGCCCGGCGGGGCAACCCGCAGCCGCGAGGCCTTTCTCCTCGCCGCGGCCGGGCTCGTCGTCTTCCTCGGCGTGGTGATGGTCTACCTGGCGACGGTCAAGCAGCTCGACGGCTTCGGGCAGCGGCTCAGCTCGGGCGAGGTGGTGGATCTCAACTCCCTCCGCAGCGCCGACCAGCTCCTGCCGGTGCTCGACGCCTTCGACAGCTCGGCCGAGCGATCGTTCGTGGCCCAGGAGATCTGGAAACGGGCCCACCAGGGGACGATTCCCAACGTCGGCGAGCTGGCGCGCATCCGCGTTGCCGCCTCGGACATCGAGGGCGACCGCCGTCTCTCCGGTTTCCGCGACCGGCTGGCGCTGGCCAAGCAGCGGGCCGGCGGCGGAGTGCCCTCGCTCAGCCTCTTCACCCTCACCCAGTTGCGCAAGGTCAAGCCGCAACTGGTGGTTCGGACACCGGGCAAGTTTCGCTCCTCCTTCTGGCTGTGGACAGGCCTTTTCTTCCTGTCGTTCGCCGCCGTTCACGCCGTCTGGCGGTTCCGGCGGTTCCAGGGCGATGAGCTGTTGCTGCCTATCGCCCTGCTACTCACCGGACTCGGCCTGGCGGTGATGACGAGCGTGCGCGATCCGTTGCGCGACCTGCCTCTGTACCTGACCTTTATCCAGGGCGTGGTGGGCGGCTGCGTTCTGTTCGCCGCCGGCAGCCTGATCGACTACGAGCGCTCGGCTCTACGGCGAATGAGCTATCTGCCGCTCTTCGCGGCGTTCCTCCTGTCGGTGATCCTCATCCTCTTCGGCAGCGGCCCGGAAGGGAGCGACGCCAAGGTCAACCTGTTGGGTTTCCAGCCGGTGGAGGCGATCAAGATCCTCGTCGTCCTCTTCCTTGCCGGCTACTTCTTCGACCGCTGGGAGTTCCTGCGCGAGCTGCCGGAAACGCGCAGCCTGCCGGGCTCGCTCGCCCGGCTGGGCATCCCCAAGCTCGAATACTTCGCGCCGCCCGTCCTCGCCATCGGCCTGGTGCTGGCGTTCTTCTTCCTGCAACGGGACCTCGGGCCGGCGCTCGTCCTCGCCATCCTTTTCCTCAGCCTCTACTGCATCGCCCGCGGCCAGGCCTGGATGGCGGTGGTGGGCACGGCGGCGATCATCGTCGCCTTCGCCATCGGCTACCGCCTCGGCTTTCCCAAGACGGTGACCGGCCGGCTCGAAATGTGGATGTCGCCCTGGGACAACTCGTTTCGCGGCGGCGATCATCTGGCGCAGTCGCTGTGGGCCATGGCCGGCGGCGCCCTCTCCGGCACCGGGCTGGGGCTGGGCCAGCCGCAGCGCGTGCCCGCCGTGCACACCGACCTGGTGCTGGCGGCGGTGAGCGAGGAGCTGGGTTTCCTGGGACTGATGGCGGTGGTGGTTCTCTACGTCGTCCTGGTGGTGCGCGGCTTTCGCGCCGCCTACCGGGCCCAGGGGGTCTACAGCTTCTTCCTGGCCCTGGGGCTCACCGTGCTGGTGGCCCTCCAGATCCTGCTCATCGCCGGCGGCATCGTGGGAGTGCTGCCGCTGTCCGGCGTCGTCTCGCCGTTCCTCAGCTCGGGGCGCTCGGCGATGTTCGCCAACTTCCTGATTCTCGGCATGCTGGCCGCCGTCTCCGCCCACCCCGGCGGGCCGGACTCGCAGCGGCGTTTCCAGGGACCGGCGAAGTGGACGGCCATCGCCCTCGGCGTCGTGCTCCTCGCCATCGTCGCCAAGGCGGCGCAGGTGCAGGTGTTCTCGGCGGACCGCTTCCTCGCCCGCGGCGCGCTGACGCTCCAGGGCGACCAGAAACGCCGCTACGAGTACAACCCCCGCCTGGTGGACATCGCCCAGAGCATCCCTCGCGGAAGCATCGTGGACCGCAACGGCGTGCTCCTGGCGACCAGCGACGTCGCCGAGCTCGAGCAGGGCCGGGCCATCCTGGAGCGGCTCGGAGCGACCCTGCCGCCGGCGCCCCTGCGGGCGGAGAAAGGCCTGCGTTACTACCCGTTCGGCGGCAAGACCTTCCACCTGCTGGGCGACCTCAACAACCGGGTGAACTGGGGAGCGCCCAACACCTCCTACGCCGAACGCGACTCGCGCATCCGCCTCCAGGGCTACGACGACTTCGCGGGCGTGGTGGAGGTAGGGCAGCCGGACGGCAGCAAAACGCGGGAGATCCAGCTCGACTACAGCGAGCTGATCCCCCTGCTGCGCTACCGCTGGCGGCCGGCGCACCCGGAAGTGCGGCGCATCCTGGACCGCGAGCGCTCGCTGCGCCTGGCCATCGACGTGCGGCTGCAGCTCAAGGCGGACGAAGTGCTGGAGCGCTACGCCCGGCAGGCGGGCTTCGGCGGCGCGGCCGTGGTAATGGATGCCACAACCGGCGAGCTCCTGGCCTCGGCGAGCTATCCCTGGCCGAAGCGGCTGCCGGTGACGGCCGGCACGGACGACGCCGGGGATGGCGACCAGATCACGAGCCAGCTCATCGACCGGGCGCGCTACGGCATCTATCCGCCCGGCTCCACCTTCAAGGTGGTCACCGCCATGGCGGCGCTGCGCAAGGACCCGGCGCTCGCCGCCAAGACCTTCGAGTGCAAGCTGCTCTCGGAAGGCCGGGTGGGCAACAACGTGCGGGGCTGGGGCAAGGCCATCCGCGACGATCCCACGGACCGCGAGCCGCACGGCCAGGTGAACCTCAACAAGGGGCTTGTGGTCTCCTGCAACGCCTTCTTTGCCCAGCTCGGCACCTACGAGGTGGGGCCGGAGGCGCTGCTCGAAACGGCGAAGAAGCTCGGCATCTCCGTCGCCAAGCCGAATACCGCCGCGCAGCTCAAAGGCGCCATGCCCCAGGCCTCCTACGGCCAGGCCCAGGTGGTGGCGACGCCGCTCCAGATGGCGCGGGTGGCGGCGACGCTGGCGAACGGCGGCGACATGCCCGAGGGCCGTTGGGTCATCGACGAGAGCAACACGCGGCGGGCCGCGCCGGTGCCGGTGCTGGCGCCCGACCTCGCCCGCAGCCTCGCGGGCTCCCTGCGCCGGGTGGTGACGGAGGGAACGGGCGCCCGCTACCTCGCCGGCATCCAGCCCGCCATCGCCGGCAAGACCGGAACGGCGGAGGTCAAGGACAAGGGCTCCCACTCGTGGTTCATCGGCTTCGCGCCGTACGAGTCGCAGGGCGGCCGGAGAATCGCTTTCGGTGTCATCATCGAGCACGGCGGCTACGGCGGCCGGCTGGCCGCGCCGGCGGCGGGCGAGATCGTGAGGACTGCCTCGGAGTTGGGAGATCTGCGCGCCCAATCGTCCACGGCTCCAGCGGGTCCAAAACGCCCGGCGCCATCGTTGAATCCGTCGGTCCCGGGGACGCCACAACCTTGATCCGGCTGCTAGGCTTGGCGACATGAGCGATTTTCTCGGCAAGATGCGCGACTGGTTGAAGCCCTGGATGAAGGGCACCTCGCCGCTGGAGATCCGGCGGGCGATCCTCGACGACGTCGAGAGCCGGGTGATCGCCGTCGGTGGCGGCAAGCGGGTGTTCCCCTTCAACCGGCTGCGCGTCCACCTGCTGGCGCCTGAGCCCCAGGTGCGCACGGAGCTGGAGACCGTCGTCCGCGAAGGCTGGAATCTCAAGGACGAGGTGGCCGCCCGCCTGCGCGAGCGCGACTGCGCCGTTCCCCCGGGGATGGAAGTGGATGTCGCTTTCGAGGAGGCCGCCAGCCCCAACTTCGCCGAGCGCCGCTTCTGGGTGGAGTACACCCGGACCGAGGCCGCTCCCGTCCCCGAGGTTGCCGCCGCGGCCCGGCCCGCCCTGGAGGTGACCGTGCTCAAGGGCACCGCCACCCAGCACGTCTACGAGCTCGACCACGAGAGGATCTATCTCGGCCGGCTGGACGAGGTGGTGGACGCGGATGGCCGGGTGCGGCGGCGCAACGACGTCGCCTTTCGCGAGGAGGGCGAGATCAATCACACGGTCTCCCGCGAGCACGCCCGCATCGCCTGGGACGGCGCCACTAGCGGCTACTGGCTGCGCGCCGAGCAGAACGCCTCGGGCACCCGCATCTACCGCAGCGGCAAGACCATCGACGTCAGCGCCCACGACCGCCGCGGTGTGCGCATGCAGTCCGGCGACGAGGTTCACCTGGGGCGGGCGGTGGTCAAAATAAGCTTCAAATAACCAGGATCAAATAGCGGCGTCGGATGGAGCCCCGCTCGTGTCGTCGGCGTCGTGAGGACGTTGCGGGAGCGGACACGGACAATGCCGGCATTTCGACTCCGGCGACTCGGGCAGCCAGTTGGTCACCGCGGCGGCGACCGTGAAAGTTAGAGACAGGGCCTTCTGAGCGCCATCGCGGGCGACATCATAAGAACGATCTGCCAGCGATGGAGTGCAACCGGCGAGAGCGACTCCGAACACCAGGATGGCGGCAGTCAAGACGTTCCGTTTCATCTCTCACCTCCCGTCTCCATGGTTCGAGAGGATAACGAGGCGCAGGCGTAAACGTCCTCACCGCGCGGTAAAACCTTGCAAACGGCGTAACCGAACTGTAAACGGAGGGCACGCTATCGCGCAGCGGCCGGCTTTTGCTCTAGACTTTCCAGTCAGTCATGCGCCTGCCCCCGGCCCTCAAGCGGTACACCCAATGGCTCGGCTTCACCGCCGTGCTGATTCCGCTGCTCGTGTTGCTGGCCATTCAGTACCGCGCGCTCGCCCGCCTGGAGCAGACCTCCTCCCTGGTGCACAAAGCCGTGCTCAACAACTTCCTGGAGGGAGTGTCCTGGGAAGTCGACTACTTTTACCGCAACAACGCCGAGCGGGTGCTCAACCTGCCGGCCTCGGTGTTCACCCAGAACCAGCTGGAAAACGCGGCTCCCTACTTCAAGAAGAAGGGTGTCGAGGGCGTCAAGCGGCTGTTCGTCGTGAGCTTCCAGGCTGGCGACGACCGGCCGCGCTACTTCTACCCTTCCTGCGCCACCTTCCAGCCGCCTCCCTGGTCGCCGGAGCTGACCGCCGTCTACGTCGCCAGCTCGCCGTGGCGCCTCCTCGCCATGAAGGGCGCCCGGGTCGAGCGGGTCCGGCTGACGGTCGAGGAAAAGGACCCCGCCTACCGCATCCTCCTCTACCCCATCACCGACGACTCCTCGAAGCTCGTGGGCCTCACCGGCATGGTGCTCGACGAGGCCTATTTCCGCACCCGGGTGCTGCCGATGGC
>DATIOS010000056.1:0-2198 GCA_035472915.1 Thermoanaerobaculia bacterium | reverse complement strand
CCCTTTCCTCTCACGCTAGCGGGGCCACGTTTTTCGCTCGCGCCAAGAAGGAACGGCGCAGCCAAAAGGGAGCGCAGCCTCCTTCCGCAGCCGTTGTGGTCCGCCGGGAGCGCATCCCACCGCTCGTGAAGCTGATCCTGGCGTCCGCGGCTGTGGTGGGCCTGTTCTTCGCCATCCGGGCTCTGGCTCCGCTGCCCTGGTCCTACGACGAGTACTTCCACCTGGGGCTGGCACGGGAGATGCGGTCGGGAATTCGCATCGCATCGTTCCGGTGGACGCCGTTCTCGATCCTGTTCGATCAATTCGTGGACAGCACGCCTCTCTTCCATCTCTTGCTGATGCCGATTGCCACGCTGCCTTTGGAGACGGCGGGGCGGATCGGCGTGCTCCTTGGGCAGATCTTCCTGGTGGGCTCCTTCGCTTGGGCGGTGTGGATTCTTCGGGTGCCGCGGCCGTGGTGGTTCGTGCTGGCTCTTCCCGCTTTGGGAACGCTGTTCGTCCAGCGGCTGGAGATGCTGCGGCCCCAGGTCTGGCTGATCGGATTTTCGGTGCTGGTGCTGGCGTTGCTGGCCGAGCGGCGTTGGAAAGCGCTTTTCGTCGCCTGCGCTCTCTTTGGGCTGACCCACACCGGCGGATGGATCGCGATTCCCCTGGCCGTGCTGTGGTCGCTCTCGGGATTGACGGTGCGGGGAGAGCCGGACTCGCGACGAGTCCCATGGCAACCCATGGTTGCAGCGGCCGGGGGGTGGCTGCTGGGACAGCTCGTCCATCCGGAGGTGCCGGCGAACTTCCGGCTGTTCCTGATCTCGAACTTCGTGGTCCCATTCCAGTCGACGGCGGCAGGCGACGCCGCTTTGCGCTCGCAGCTCGGCACCGAGATGTCACGGCCGGAGCTCAGCATCCTCGCCGAGCAATGGCCGGTGTTCATCGCGCCGGCGATCGTCCTGGTCACCCTCGCCTTTCAACCGCGCCTGCGCAGCCGGGCGACGCTCACGGCGGGACTGGCCGCGCTGGCCTTCCTGGCCGCCGGAAGCTTCGCCGCCCGGCGCTTTCTCGAGCTCGGCGCTCCCCTCTCCCTGCTCGCATTGGCGCTGGTGATCCGCGAGCGGCGGGACAAGGGTTTTTCCCCCTGGATGCCCCAGTGGGGGCGGCTGACGGCAGCCATCGCCATCCTGCTGGCAGGGGTCTGGACGGTCGGCTCGCTGCGGACCTATGGCTATGGAGTCGCCTCACCGCCGCTGGAGATGGCCCGCTGGCTGGGCGAGCACGGCAAGCCCGGTGAGCGGGTGTTCACCGTGCAGTGGGCGGACTCTTCCCCGCTTCTCTACTCGGCGCCGCAGCTCCAGTCGCTGGTAGCGCTGGACCCTACCGCTTTCTATCTCAAGGATCCCAAGCTCTTCCAAACCTATGTCGAGATCACGGCGGGGCGGAGCTCGGACCCGGCACAGGCCATCCGCCAGCAGTTCGGGGCGCGGTGGGCGACGGTGCCTTACAACTTCTATCCCCAAGTGGCCTCTCAGCTCGCCAAGTCGCCCGGCGTCCAACTGGTTTACGGCGATCGGGATTACGCGGTCATGGATCTGGGGCCGAGCCCTCCTCGCCCCGGGAGCGGTTGAGCCGGCGCCGGAGGTGAGGGGGAAGCCGCGTTCCTCTCGTTCTTCACGAGGTACTCATTGAAAGGAGACCCCCCGATGAAGAAACTTACGCTGACCCTCGCGCTGGCGGTGCTCGCGCCGGCGTCGTTATTGGCCCATTCGCCGCAGGTGGGCACTTTGGAAACCCTCGTGAGCTTCAACCCGCAGGCCCTGGAGACCCCGGAGAACCTCGTCGTCGACAGGTCCGGAACGATCTACATCACCCTCGCGATCACCGGCGAGATTCGCAAGATCGCGCCGAACGGCGCGCAATCGACCCTGGTCACCCTGCCCATCGGCGCGCCCCCGCTGACGGTCTGCGGTCCGTTCTTCGGTGGCTTGACCGGCATCGCCCTGGATCCTGAGGACGGTACGCTGTATGCGGCGCTCGCATCCTGCGACGTCGCCTCCCGCGGCATCTGGCGAATCTCGCCGAACGGCCACGCCAAGATAATCTCCAAGCTGCCGCTGGCCTCCCTCCCCAACGGCATCGCCCTGGAGGACGACGAGATCTACGTGGCCGACACCTCCCAGGGCCTCATCTGGCGCGTGCCGGCTGAGGGC
>DATIOS010000055.1:0-15096 GCA_035472915.1 Thermoanaerobaculia bacterium | reverse complement strand
AGGCTCTCAAGTTCTACACGGAAGTCCTGGGCTTCGTGAAGAAGAAGGAGATTCCGCTGGGGAAGTTCAAATGGCTGACCGTGGTCTCGCCCGAGGGACCCGACGACATCGAGCTCCTGCTCGAGCCGAACGAGAACCCGGCGGCCCAAACGTTTCAGAAGGCGCTTCACGAGCAGAGAATACCCCTGACGATGTTCTTCGTCGACGACATTCAAGGGGAGTACGAAAGACTGCAGAAGCTCGGCGTGGTATTTCGCTCCGGGCCAACCCAAGCCGGACCCGCGACGATCGCGGTCCTCGACGATACCTGCGGTAACCTCATTCAAATCTGCAAAGTCTAAAGCCTGCCGTCGAGGAGGGCTCCCTCGACATGCACCCATGAACGCCTGCGGGCGGCAAACCGGTGTAGCTCTCCTGCGTGCCGGGGTCGCCATACCCGTTAATACCGAAGGTTGACGGGTTTCGCTCGCCAACGTCGCATCTCCTTTTGGAACGGTTCACGTACACCAACGTCCCATCTGCGGTGAGGCAGCGCGCTCAGCCTGTCTCACCCAAAGGAGAGCTTCATGTTTCGAACAAAATCCTGTTTGGTGTTTTTCCTGGGTCTACTCGCGCTTTTTTCCGCCGGCATGTCGGCAGCGCCGAAGCCCTCTCACAAGACAGCGCCCCCGGCTCGCACCAAAGCCCTGCCGGTCCTGCGGACCCAAGCCAAGCCGCCACGGTCCTTGGCTCGAACGGGCGGCACGACTCTCAAGGCAGCTGAAGTCGTCGCCCTCGACCAGGGCGAGGACTGGGCCTTGATCACGGTCCCTGGCTCCGGCACGACGCCTGACAGTGGGGACGATGGGGAGGCCCCGATCGAAATGACACCGCCGGGTGGAATGTTGCCGCCCGGTCCGAAGCCGCCAGGCAATACGGGACCGTCGATTGTGAATCCGCCCCCGGATCCAGGAGGTGAGCCGGGCACGGGCGACCTGAACGTCTACGTCATCTACGGCTCCCTCGGCGTCGACGAGTCGACGCTGCCGGCGACGATCAAGGATGATCTCTCTGCAAGCTCGGCAATGGAAGGCGGCGTCATCTCGATCGACGATGGGGGCGAAAGCCTCTACATCGTGCGGCAGGACATCGCCGACGGCATCGCCGCGTCGGAGGCCGCCGGCGAGATGACCCCGGAGATCGCCGCCATCGCCGAGCCCCTCGATGACGAGGACAGTGGGTTAAACAGCCTCAACTTCATCCCCGGCCCCATCGTGACCAACGGCAGCTCGTGCGCCTCGCACTCGAAAACCATCAATAGAGTCGTCAACCTGGGCGGGCACAGCTTCAACAAGAACTTCAACCTGGGCAACGGCTTTACCGGCTCCTTCACCGCCTCCGGCGATCTGACGGGCTCGGTCACCGCCGAGCTCAATTTTGACATCCTGCGCAAAAAGCCGCTGTTGATCGGGTCCTGCGTGCCCTATGGGGTAAGGTTCAGGAACGTCCACCTGTTCGGCAATGCGGCAACCAACAGTACCCTCACGGTCACCGGGACGATCAACTACACAAACTCCTTCGGACCGTCGGAGATCGCCAATCCGGAGCTGTTCAGCGTCCTTTTCTGGGTGGGCATCATCCCCGTCGAGGTGAATTTCAACCTGCCCATCACGGCCGGTATGAACCTCAACGCGACGGCCACCGGGACGATCAACTACACCGCCTCGCGCAGTTACAGCGGCAACTTCGACTGGACTTGTACGACGGACAGCTGCCAGGGAACCGACACCTTTACCGGCACCCCGGCCACCAGCCAGCCCATCACCGCGGGAATCTCCGGACACGTGAAACCGGAGCCCTACGCGAACGTCAGCCTTCGCGCCTCCCTTTACACGGAGTCCCTCGCTTACGTGCAGGCGGGAGTGGAGCCGCATCTCCTGGGTGATTTGTGGGGTTACATCGGCAACGCCTGCGGCGATGCGGACGGCGACAACAACCTCGAGTTGGTCCATGCCCTCACCTTCGACCTCGACGACCGGATCGATATCAACGGCGCGGCCAGCGTCTTTGGCCGCTCCCCCTGGAAATATACGTTCAGAACGGGAGCGGTCCACCACCTGGGCTTCTGGGACCTGATCGGATCGACCGCAATGTCTCCCGAGCTTCACGGTCCGGGCACCGGCAAGGTGGGTACCGCCAGCAACTACGCGGTGAAGATGCGCTCGTGCTGGCCCTACACCGACAACGTCACCTACGGGCTGAACTGGGGGGACGGCAGCGCGGTGCAACAACAAACCGGCGCCCCCGCCACGGCCTTGACCTTTACCCACACCTGGACGGCGGCGGGCACGCCAACGGTCGTGGCCACGCCGTTGAATGACGCGCATGGCCGGTCGCTGAATCAGAGCACCTCGCGCAACATCCCGGTCTGTTCGACGCTGGCCATCAGCGGCCAGCCGCTGTCGGTGACCATCGACTCCGGCGCCTCCGCCACCCTGGCGGTGACGTCGACCGGCACGGCTTTCCAATGGTATCAAGGCAGCGCCGGTGACACTTCGGTTCCGGTTGCCGGCGGCACCGGCAGCTCGATCTCCGTTGCGCCCACTGCGGCGACGAGCTACTGGGTGCGCGTCTCCAACGCCTGCAGCGAGACGCTCAACAGCAGCGCGGCAACCGTCACCGTCAACTTCGTCTGCCACGTGGATGGCACGCCCTGCGGCGGGGACGGCAATCACACGTGCCAGGCGGGCCAGTGCGTGTGCTCGAGCTGTGCTTCGGGAGCATGCTGCGGTGCGACCGGAAATCCGTTCTGCGACGGCCAGGCGCACCTCGACCCCAACACCGGCTATACCGGCGCCTGCGCTTCGACCCTGCCGAGCTGCAGCGCCGCCAACGACTACAACGGCAACAACCTGATCTTCCATGCCGGGGACATCCTGGCCTGTGTAAAGCTCAACGGCACCTATCAGTGGACCCCGAGCCGACCGTCGCCTCGCTGTCAGGAAACGGGCCCGGTCTGCAGCTATCTCTGCAGCGCGCACTACGCCAACGGCGCCGGCTTCCAGTGTGACCAGGGCGGCAACTGGAGCCAGAACCCACCTCTCTCGTATTGCAACAACGGGACGATTCCCAACGGCTTCTCCTGCCAGGTCTGTCCGCAGGTCACGTCCCAGCCGCAATCGACCTCCATCCAGCAAGGGCAGTCGGCTACCCTGACGTTCGCGGTGAGCGGCAGCTCGCCCACCTACCAGTGGTACCGCGGCAACAGCGGCGACACCTCGAACCTCGTAGCGGGCGGCACCGGGACCTCCATCGTGGTCTCGCCCACCACCACGACGAGCTATTGGGTGAGGGCGTCCAACACGTGCGGCCAGACGAACAGCCAGGCCGCCACGGTGACGGTGAACGTACCGCCAGCCATCACCGCCCAGCCGCAGTCGTCGACCATCAACCCCGGCGGCGCCGCGACGCTTTCGGTCACGGCCACCGGCACCTCGCTCTTCTATCAGTGGTACCAGGGCTCGGCGCCCAATAAGACGCAGCCGGTGGCGGGCGGCTCCGCCGCCACGATCTTCGTCTCGCCGGCTTCGACCACCAGTTATTGGGTCGAGATCTGGAACAGCATCGGTACCGTCGACAGCAGCGTCGCCACGGTCACCGTCGGCTGCGGCCCGGACGGCGTTTCCTGCGGTGGCGACGGTCATCACACCTGCCAGGCCGGTGCGTGCGCCTGCACGGACTGCGCTTCGGGAGTGTGCTGCGGTGCGACCGGCAACACGGCCTGCGACGGTCAGCAGCATACCGATTCCAACACCGGCTACTCCGGCGTCTGCTCGGCCGGTTTGCCGAGCTGCACCGCCGCCAACGACTTCAACGGCAACAACGCGATTTTCCACGGCGGCGAAGTTCTGGGCTGCGTGAAATACAACGGAACCTACCAGTGGGCTCCGCGCCGTCCATCGCCCCGTTGCCAGGAAGTGAGCCCGGTTTGCACGTACCTGTGCGCCACCCACTACGCCAGCGGCGGCGGGTTCCTGTGCGACCAGAGCGGCAACTGGAACCAGAACCCGCCTCTCTCCTACTGCAACGGCGGAACGATACCCGCCGGGTACTCGTGCCAGATCTGCCCGGTGGTCACCTCGCAGCCGCCGCCGGCCACCATCGTGCAGGGCGATTTGGTCACGCTGTATGTCACGGTGACCGGCTCCGCGCCCACCTACCAGTGGTATCGCGGCAACAGCGGCGACACCTCGAACCCCGTGGCGGGTGCCACCGGGGCGTCGATCACGGTGTCGCCGAACAGCACCACGAGCTACTGGGTGCGGGCGCAGAACACCTGTGGCTCGGTGAACAGCTCGACCGGCACGGTGACGGTGAATCCCCCTCCCTGCTACCCGCCGTCCATCAACACCCAGCCGCAGTCGACGACCATCAATCCAGGAGGCACCGCGATGCTCTGGGTCGGGCTCTTCGGCAGCAGCCCGATCTCCTATCAGTGGTACCAGGGCACGGCGGGCAACACGTCGCAGCCGGTGGCGGGCGGTTCCGGCTACACGATCTTCGTCTCTCCAGCCGCGACCACCAGCTACTGGGTGTTGATCTCGAACAACTGCGGCTCCCTCGCCAGCAGCACGGCCACGGTTACTATCGGCTGCGGTCCTGACGGCGCCTCCTGCGGCGGCGACGGTCATCACACCTGCCAGGCCGGTACGTGCTCCTGCACGGACTGCAACTCGTCGGTGTGCTGCGGTGCGACAGGCAATTCCGCCTGCAACGGCCAGCAGCATTTCGACGCCAACACCGGCTACACCGGTGTCTGCCAGGCCACGCTACCTGGTTGCAGCGCCGCCAACGACTTCGACGGCAGCAACAACGTGTTCCACAACGGCGACATCGTCGCCTGCGTGAAGCGCAGCGGCGTGTACACGTGGACACCGCGCCGTCCGTCGCCGCGGTGCCAGGAGGTCTCTCCGGTCTGCGATTATCTCTGCGCCAACCATTACATCGGCGGCGCCGGTTTCATGTGCGACCAGAACGGCAACTGGAACACGAGCCTGCCGCTGGCCAACTGCTACGGCGGGACCATCCCGTCGTCGTACCTCTGCCCGTAAAACCGGCCGAGGTCCGACACTCGGCGGGGCGCCGCTTCCCGGTGGCGCCCCGCCTCTTTTTTTCTAGCCGCCGAAATATTGGACGTGCACGTAGCCGCCCGTTTCAAGGTTGTAGAGCAGATACCAGCCCGGATGGTCCGGATCCTCGTAGACCACGAAGTCGTCGCCGCAATCCCAGCACCAATCCAGCGCCAGCGGCCAGTCCCAGGCAGCCACCTCGAAGACGGCGCCACCCAGCCAGAAACGCCGGTGAGCTCGATCGAAGCGGGAAACCCCATAGCGAAAGGCTGGCCCGACGTGGGCGAAGCGGCCGTGCTCAAAGGCCCGCGGCTGGTGGAAGCGCGGATCGCCAGGCCGGTCGTGACCGAACCAGTGGTCGTGATTGACGTGGGGAATGCCGTTCATCCGTCCGCCGTCGAAGCGTTCCACTTCGGGCTCCGGACTCGGGCCTCTCCGCGCCGAAGGGGGCGGCGGCAGATGGCCTTGATTGGCACGCATGTGGGGGTGTTGCTCGGGGCCGCGCTGCGCCGGGCCACGCTGGGCAGGCCGTTGCGCGGTCAGTGGAACCGTTCCCAGAACCATCAGTGTCAGCATGAGAGCCAGATGTCTTTTCATGATGTCTCCCAGAAGGCCCGCTTCTCAGGAGGATTTTCTTGGGGTTGCGAAGCCTTCGTGTCGGTCGGCGCACATCACGGCGCCACCCGCTGATTCCCCTGCAAACGGCGGGCCTTGACCTAGTAGACGACATCCAGCCCTTGTGGGAAGATTGTGGCAGCCCGATCGGCAAGTTGACGGTCGCGCGTGTTTGGGAGAGCATTTCAGGAATGCAAAAGGTCAACATCATCTATTGGGAAGAAGACGGAGCCTGGCTAGGGTATCTCCAGGAATATCCGGACTACTGGACACAGGGAGAGACCCTCGAGGACCTCAAGGAACACCTGCGGGATCTCTTCCGGGACATTACCGGAGGGAAAGTCCCAGGGCTCCGTCGAGTCGGCGAGTTGGAAGTCGCGTGAAGCGGGCCGACCTGGTCAAGGCGATCAAGGGGTTTGGAGGTGTCCTGATTCGCCACGGAGCCAAGCACGACTGGTACCAAAATCCAAGTACTGGAGTCGCGCAGCCGGTACCTCGACATCGAGAAATCAAAGACCGCTTAGCCAAACACATCCTCAAGATGCTGAGTAATTGACTAGCCTCCGCCCCATCCCCCGAAAACCATCGCGTCAAGACTCTTGCGCTCCCGGGGGGCCATCTCGCGCTCCCGCAGCTTCTCGGGCAGCGACTCGGGATCTCCGAGCCAGCCGACGGCGATCCCAGTGATGGGCTCCACGTCTTCCGGTAGCTCGAATTCGGCGCGGACATGATCGCGATCGATTCCCGCCATGGGATGAACGAACAGCCCGAGGGACATGGCCTGCAGGGTGAGCTGCGCGGTCGCGGCGCCGACGTCATGGAGGGCGTGCCGATTGGGCTTGCCGGTGCTCGCGAAGGTGGTGCGCGCGAGCGAGATCATGAGCAGCGGTGCGTTCTGCGCCCAGGCCTGATTGCTCGGCACGAGGCAGCGCAACACCCGCTCGAACGCCGGTCCGTCCTCGCGGGTGGCGACGATGAAGATCCACGGCTGCTCGTTGAAGCAGGAGGCCGCCCAGCGGGCCGCCTCCAGCAGCGAGCCGAGCGTCGCGCGATCGACCGGCCGCGGCGCGAAGGCCCGCGGGCTCCAACGGTCGCGGATGAAAGGATGGACCGGATAGCGGGTGACCGCCGCTTTATTCGCGGGGAACATCGCGGGCGCGCTCATGATGCGGCGGCGACCGGCTGGCGGCATTCGATGACCTGGGCCGCGAAGCGCTCCATCTCTTCGTACTGCGGGCTGAATTGGAGCAAGAGGAGATCGATACCCGCGTCTTCCAGCTCGTCGATCCGTTCCCGCACCTGCTCCGGCGTGCCCACCAGCTCCGTGCGCAGTCCGCGATTGGAAACCGAGTACTCCTCAATCGACATCCGTTGCTCGAGCTGCGTCCCGCTGAGCCACTCCTGATAGTTGGCGAAGCCGGCGGCGTTCTGCCGCACGTCGGTGATGCGCTCTCTCTCGCGCCGCGCCTCGCGTTCGGAATCGCGCACGATGGCGAAACCGGCGACGCCGTAGCTCATGGGCGGCAGGCCGTGGCGCTCGCGCCGCGCCGCGAGATCTACCACTTTTCCGCGCAGCCGCTCGGGCGCGTCGCCATGCATCACGTAGGCGTCGCACTGGCGCGAGATGAGCTCCTTGGCAGCCTCCGACTCGCCGCCGGCGTAGATCGTCGGGCGCGGGCGCTCGGGCGGAGATAAAGGTTTCGGTTGGAGGACGGTGTCCTCGACGCGGTAGAAGCGTCCTTCATAGGAAAAATGATCGTGCTTCCAGACTCCGTCGACGACCTCGAGCCATTCGGCGGTCCGCGCGTAGCGATCGTCGTGGGTATCGAAGGCGACGCCGTACTGCTTCGCCTCGGAGGCCCACCAGGAGGAGACGACGTTGAGCGACACTCGGCCGCCGCTGATGTGATCGACGTTGGCGGCTTGCTTGGCCAGCAGGGCGGGCAGGTGGAAGGTCGGCCGCACGGCGACCATCAGCTCGAGGCTCCGGGTCACCGCCGCCAGGGCCGCTGCCGTCGACCAAGCGTCGAGCGCGGGAGCCTCCACGCCCTTGATGTCGTTGAGGTTGAGCTCGGCGATGAGCGTCAGGTCGTAGCCGATTTCCTCGCTGCGGCGCGCCAGCCGGCTGACGTAGTCCCAACTTGCTTCCATGTTCTCGTCCTCGACGTTGCGCAGCCATCCGCCGAAAACCGGCAGCCAGTATCCATATCTCATGCGACGGCCTCCGCTTCCAGATAGTCGACGAGCCGGGTGAAGGGATCGAAACCGATCACCCGCGGAGCATCGGCGACGAAGTTCGAAAGGGCGTTGATGTCGTAGTAAAGGATTTCGCCGTCGCGGTCGTCGATCAGATATTCGACGCCGCCGACGTCGATCGCCGCGGCCTCGAAGATCCGCTCGACGTCGGCGATCACCTGGGGCGGCGGCGTATAGCCCTCGACCCGGATGCCGCGCTCCTGCGCGTCCAGCGCGCACGCCGCGCCAGCCACCAGCGCGGTGCCGCTCGCCGTCTGGCAGGCGTCGGCCGGGCAGAGATTGAAGGAGTTGCCGGCGCTCCAAAGGCGGATGGCATAGAGGTACTTCCGCCCCAGGACCTCGACGCGGACGATGTGGCCGCCGCGCGCCGGGGCAAACTCCTGAACCAGCGCCGTGCTGTCGATGCCGAGGTCGATCGCTCCCTGCGCGACCGCCGCCTCGAGCTCGGCCGGTTCGTCGTAGCGCACGATGCCGGCGCCGCTGCCGCCGACGTTGGCCTTGACGACCACGGGAAAGCGCAGCCCTTCGGCGGCGGCCAGCACCTCAGCGGGGTGATTGACCACCCGGGCGCGCGGGTACTTGAGCCCCAGCGACTCCAGCAGCGAGAGTTGGAGCGCCTTCGAAATCTCCACCCGGAAGCCGCGCGAGCCGTTGACGACCCGGGTGCCCAGCCGTTCCAGGTGATCGAGGTAGGCCAGCGTGTGATAGATGCCGTGGCTCTCGCCGCGCAGGTAGGCCGACGGGCTCATGCGATTGAACAGCAGTGAGAAGTCGCGATCCCGGGCGGCGACGTCATAGTGGTGGCGGCGCGCGTCGATCCGGACGTAGGGCGTTCCTCGCCGGTCCAGCTCGTCGAACAACGGACGGAACCAATCCGGGTGCTCGTGATAGACGGCGATGGGTCGGGTCGGTGTCGGCATACGTCTCCCTGGAAAGGTCCAGTATACAAGATCAACTAGCTAACTATTGGGCTGAGACGCCGGAAGCCCGAGGGGCCTCCGGCGGTTACCCGCTCAGTGGGCGACGGCGTTGCAGGTCTGGAAGGTGAAGGTGTCCTGGATCGGCTGGAAGGCCGTCTGGATGGGATTGACGTAGACGTGGCTCTGCCCGCTGGTGAGATCCGTGACGGTGATCACGACGTGCACGTCGGTCAGTCCGGAGGCGAAAACCCAGAAAGCCGGCTGGGGCGTGAACGTGCAGGCGTCGAGGACCTTGATCACGACCTCGACGTTGGTCGAAGCGAAGAACCAGAAGTAGCCGGTGTCCGCGGTGAGCTTGACGGGTTGGGCCGTGCCGTGGAGCCCGCCGGTGGTATCGAAGGTGGCCTTCACCGAGAAACGGTCGGTGGCCAGGCACAGCGCGGTGGGATCGGCGGCGCAAACCGCGGCGCCTGCCAGCGTCGTCGCCGCGGCCTCATTGGAGGACCCCGAGTCGCCGAAACCGTTGTGCGCCTTGACGCGGAAGGTATACGACGTCAGGGCGGTCAGGCCGGTTGCGGTGTAGCTCGCGGTGTTGGCCGTCAGCGTCGCGATGGGGATATAGGCGCCGCTCGCGGTCGGCCGCATCTCCACCACGAAGCTCGTCTCGTCGACCGCGTTGTCGTTCCACGTCAGCTGGATCGAAGTGCTCGACGCGGCGGCGGCCTGCAGGCTCGTGGGCGTCATGGGCGCGGAGCCACCCACGCCCCCGCCCATCGTGGTCGCGGCCGCGACGTTGGAGAAGGTGGAATCACCGCCGGAATTGTGCGCCCGCACGCGGAAGGAGTAGTTGGTGGAAGCCGACAGGCCGTTGATCGTGGCCATCGTCGTGTTGGCGCCCACGTCGAGGATCTCGCTGAAGCCGAAGCCGGAATTCATCTCGATGCGGAAAGTGTCCTCGTTGGTAGCGTTGTCGATCCAATGGAGCTGGATCTGGCTGCTCGACATCGCCACCGCCATCAGGTTCGTGGGCGCGGCGGGCGGTGGTGGCGGCACGACGCCGCTGCCATAGAGGAAGGAGACCGCTGCGATCTCGTCCCCGCTCAGGGTGGCGCCGATCGACGGGCTGTGCAAATTCGGATTCATCAACGCTCCTGGAACTAACGAATGGGCCAGGCCCAGCGTATGTCCAAGCTCGTGCGCGAACATCTCCTGGGCCAGGGTGATGCCGGCGGCGCCGGCGAAGAGGCACCCGATGCCGTCCTGGGTTACCACGAAAGCGTTGGCCGTCGGGTGAAAATTCTGGCCGTTGTGCAGCTGCAGGGAGCAGGAGTAGGAGGGCCCGCCGACCGCTACGACACCTCCGCCGGCGCAATTGAAGCTGCCGGCGATCATCGCGTTGGGATCGTCGAAGACGATGTTGTTGTTGGTGCCCGTGCTCGACGTCGTGCCGGCGTAGCCATAGTTGATGGGAGAGCTCGCGTCGTTGGTCCAGGCGGCGAGCGCCGTCTGGACTTCCCCGAATCCACCGTCCGCGAGGCCGGGCTGCCCCGATGCGCGGGCTGTGAAGCTCACGGTGCCGGCGGAATCGAAGATGAACCAGCGAATATTCATCCCGTCTCCGCCGCCGCACGCGGTATCCGCGAAGAGGTTGAACTTGGGAAGAATCACTCCGTCGCGGAAATAGCCCTTGGCCCGCGACTGTCCCTGGACCCGTTGGACGATCCACTGGGAGAAACCTTCGACGTCGCGCGGCCGGTCGCCGCCGGGAAGGCTCGCCAGCTGGCCCGAGGCGTCCATCCGGAGCTCCGTGGCCGCTTCGAGGTCGCGCACCGCCACCCGCTGACCTGCGGATTCGACTTCCCGAAAGGCGCCCAGGATGAGCTGGTTGACGCCGTACGTGCCGTCGCGTCGCGGCACCAGGAACAGCAGCGCGCGGTCGCCGAGCCCGAGGCGCGTGAGGCCCCAGATTTTCGTCGCCTGGCCCTCCGGGTTGACGCCCCCGAGCTGCCGGACCACGATCTCGGCTCCTGGATGGCTTCCCTTGAGCAGGCGCAGGATCTCGACGCGGTAGTCGGTGGATCCGACCTCGACCGGCGCCCCCGAGATGGAGACCACGCGCCCCTCGACGATCAGCGGCGAGCTGTCCACCAGCGCTTCGTCAGGCATCATGACGTAGGTGGTGGCCCCCACTGGGGCGAGTGTTGAAAGGCTGAGGAGGGAGATCGCGAGGGACGTGCGAAGGCTCGGGTGCGACATTTGCGGATTCTCCAGCTTTGAAATATAGGGATTATTGTAGCATCGCCGGCTCCAGGCCTACCCGTTGACGCCTCGTCCTCCCGGGCCATAGGCTCTCGCCACCGGCCGGGAAACGCCTTCGGGGGAGGTTCGCACGATGCGATGGAAAGTCCTGATTCTGCTGCTGATCGTGGCTTTCGCCGCGGCAGGCTGTAAACGTGGCAAGGGCGCCGGGCAGGTCACCATCGGTCTCTCGCTCGATACCCTCCGCGAGGAGCGCTGGCAGCGCGACCGCGACCTTTTCGTCAAACGCTGCGGCGAATTGGGCGCCCGGGTTCTCGTGCAGGCGGCCAACAACGACGAGGCGGTGCAGAACTCGCAGGCCGAAAACCTTCTCACCCAGGGCGTGGACGTGCTGGTCGTCGCGCCGCACAACAGCAAGACCGCGGCGACGATCGTCGAAGCGGCGCACCGGGCGGGCGTGCCGGTGATCGCCTACGACCGGCTGATCAACGATGCCGATCTCGACCTCTATCTCTCCTTCGACAACGAGCGGGTGGGCGAGCTTCAGGCCGGTTACGCGGTACAGCGGGTTCCCAAGGGGCATTACGTGTTGATCGGCGGCTCCCCGGCCGACAACAACGCCATCCTTTATCACCAGGGCCAGATGAAGGTTCTCAAACCCTACGTCGACCGGCACGACGTCAACATCATCACCGATCAGTACGCGGCCGACTGGCAGCCGGTCGAGGCGCTGAAGATCATGGAAAACGCCTTGACCCGCCACGACAATCACATCGACGCGGTGGTGGCGGCGAACGACGGCCTCGCGGGCGGAGCGATCCAGGCGCTGGCCGAGCAGCAGCTCGCGGGGAAAGTCGTGGTCACCGGCCAGGACGCGGAGCTGACCGCCTGCCAGCGCATCGTCGCCGGTTCGCAGAGCATGACCGTCTATAAACCGATCAATCGGCTGGCCAGGAGGGCGGCGGACATCGCTGTGGCGATGGCGAGGAAGCAGCCCTTCCAAAAGCCGACCCGGCGCCTCAACAATGGTTTCAAAGACGTGCCGAGCGTGCTTCTCGATCCGACCGCAGTCGACCGCGGCAATTTGGACCTGACGGTGATCGCCGACGGCTTCCATACCCGCGAGCAGGTGTACGCGGGAAATTCGCAGGAGAAACCTCCCCGTTAGATCTGTAAACTAAGAATCATGCCGCTTCTCGAATTGCGCGCGATCACCAAGGATTTTCCCGGCGTCCGCGCTCTGGACGAAGTCTCGTTCGACCTCGAGCCCGGCGAGATCCATGCCCTGTGCGGCGAGAACGGGGCCGGCAAAAGCACGCTGATCAAAGTTCTCTGCGGGGTCTACCCGGCGGGGAGCTATAGCGGTGAGATCAGGCTGCGCGGCGAGACCGTTCGTTTCCATGGCCTTCCTGGCAGCGAGGCGCGTGGCATCGCCCTCATCGCGCAGGAGCTGGCGCTCGTCCCCGAGCTTTCTGTGGCCGAGAATCTCGTGCTTGGGCACGAGCCTCATCGCTTCGGGCTGATCCGCAGGACCGAGCTGCGGGAAACAGCACGTCAGGCGCTCGATCGAGTAGGGCTCGCGATCTCCGAGGAGACCCCGGTCCGCCAGCTGGGCATCGGCCAGCAACAACTGGTGGAGATCGCCAAGGCGCTGATGAAGGACGCCGCGATCCTGGTGCTCGACGAGCCCACCGCGGCGTTGCCTGAGGCCGACACCCGGCGGCTTCTCGGCCTGCTCGGCGATCTGCGCCGGCGGGGCGTCGCCGCGATCTACATCAGCCACCGCCTGGACGAGGTCTTCGCCCTCGCCGACCGGATCACCGTGCTGCGCGATGGCCGCTCCGTGGGCACGGCGCGGCGGGCGGACACCACGCCGGAGCGAGTCATCTCTCTCATGGTCGGCCGCGAAATCAGCCAGGCCTTTCCGCGCCCCGAGCACCGGGCTGGAGAGGTTCTCCTTCGCCTCGAGGACTGGTCGGTTGCCGACCCTCAGAATCCGGGCCGCCGGGTGGTCGACGGCGTTTCGTTCGAGGTGCGCGCCGGCGAGGTTCTGGGAATCGCGGGGCTCATGGGCGCCGGCCGCACCGCCCTTCTGGCCTCGTTGTTTGGAGCCGCTCGCAGCTCCGTCCAAGGGAAGATTCAGATTGCCGGCGGTCCCTTCCGCGGGCCGTTCCACAATCCGCGCGAGGCGATCGCGTCCGGTCTCGCCCTGGTCGGCGAGGACCGCAAACGCCATGGCCTCGTCGCGCGGGGCTCGGTGCTCGACAACATGACTCTCGCCTCGCTGCGAGCTTTCAGCCGGCGCGGTCTGATCGACGATCGAGCACGGCGAGCAGCGACTTCCAGCCAGGCCGCTGCCCTGCGCTTGAAAGCGGCGAGCCTCGACGCTCTGGTTTCGCAGCTTTCCGGCGGCAACCAGCAGAAGGTGATCCTCGGCCGCTGGCTGCTGCGACGGCCGCGCGTCCTGCTGCTCGACGAGCCGACCCGCGGCATCGACGTCGGCGCCAAAAGCGAGATTTACGACCTGATCGGCCGCCTTGTCGCCGGCGGGCTCGGCGTCGTCCTCGTCTCCTCCGAGCTGCCCGAGCTCCTCGGCCTTTCTCATCGCGTTCTCGTGCTGAATCAGGGAAAACCGGCGGGCTTCTTCGACGGCGGGGCCGCCACTCCTGAACGCGTCATGGCCGCTGCCACCGCCGCGGCGGCGAGAGTCTGAGATCGTGAAACGCCTTCCCCTCAACTGGCGTGCGCTCACCATGGTGGGAGCGCTCCTCGCCATCTGGGTGGTCTTCTCGCTGGCCACCGGCGGCACCTTCCTGCTGCCGCGCAACCTTTCTCTTCTCGCCCGCCAGATGGCGGTGACCTCGATCCTTGCCGTCGGCATGGTGCTGGTGATCGTGGCCGGCCAGATCGATCTCTCGGTTGGCGCCCTGGCCGGCCTGACTGGAGCTCTCGCGGCCCTCGCCTATGCCCGGTTGGGATGGCCGCTAGCCCTCGCCATCGTCCTGGCGCTCGTCGTGGGCGCGCCGCTGGGCGCCCTCGAAGGGAGCCTCGTCGCCTGGCTGCGCATTCCTCCCTTCATCGTCACTCTGGGCGGGATGCTTGTTTTCCAGGGCACGCTCCTCGGCGTCACCGGCGGCGTCTCGACCTCGCCGCCGCGACCGTTTCTCTTCCTGGGTCAGGCGTACCTGCCGAAGCTTGCGGGCTGGATCGTGGCTGCTGTGGTCGCTGCCGCTTTGACCTTCACCGCCTCGCGTGCCCAGGGCAGAAGACGACTGGGACGCCTGGGATTGGCCGCCCTCGCGATCGGCGCCGTCGCGCTGATGAACGCCTACGCGGGCGTCCCAGTGCCGGTCCTGATCGTCCTGGCACTCGCGACTGTCCTCTCCACCGTCGCCAACCACACTCCGTTCGGGCGCCATCTCTACGCCATCGGCGGCAACCGCGAGGCCGCCTTCTACTCCGGCATCGCCATCGAAGGCCACCTGGTCGGAGTCTTCACCCTGATGGGCCTGCTGGCGGGAGCGGCCGGAGTGGTCCTCACCGCGCGAGTGGGAGCCGCGACGCCCAACGCCGGCCAACTGATGGAGCTCGACGCCATCGCCGCCGCCGTGATCGGAGGCACGTCCCTGCTCGGCGGTCAGGGAACGGTGTGGGGAGCCCTCCTGGGGGCGCTGGTGATGGCGAGCCTCGACAACGGCATGAGCCTCATGAACACCGAGGCCTTCTGGCAGCCGATCATCAAGGGGCTCATCCTGGTGACCGCGGTCGGGGCCGACCTCGCCGAGGCTCGCGACCTGGCGTACACGGCGATGGGCCGCATCCGGTTCGAGGGGATGCACCTTTCCAAGGGGTTAAGCGGCAGGCGACAATTTTAGTAAAACTAACATAAAACAAGAATAAAACTAAGTATAAAAATATATCTACTGGGTCTGATCTTT
>DATIOS010000054.1:0-4010 GCA_035472915.1 Thermoanaerobaculia bacterium | reverse complement strand
CGGGATCGTCGATCCATCCGGGGTCGCCAGATCGATCGTCGACCACGGCGCCGCGACATAAAACGGGATCCCGTGTTCCTGCGCCAGCACGGCGACCGTATACGTGCCGATCTTGTTGGCGGTGTCGCCGTTGGCGGCGATGCGGTCCGCGCCTACGACGATGCCGTCCACCAGTCCCTGCGACATGAGCGCGCCGGCGCTACTGTCGGTCACCAGCCGGAAAGGGATGCCCAGGCGCTTGAGCTCCCAGGCGGTGAGGCGCGCCCCCTGAAGGAGGGGACGCGTTTCATCCACCCAGACCTTCTCTACCCTTCCCTGTCCCCAGGCGGACTGAATCACTCCCAACGCCGTGCCGTAGCCCGCCGTCGCCAGGGAGCCCGTGTTGCAGTGGGTGAGGACACGGGACCCCTCGGCGAAGAGGGCCGCGCCGTGGCCGCCGATGCGGCGGTTGATCCGCACGTCCTCGGCGTGAAGCTCACGAGCCCAGTCCAAAATCGCTGCGGTCGCCGCCTCGGGTCCGCCCGCCTCGCTGTCCTCGAAGACTTTCCGCCCGCGCTCCAACGCCCAGCGCAGGTTCACCGCCGTCGGCCGCGTGCTGCCCAGCAGCTCCGAGACTTCGGCGAAACGGCTGGCGAGGCCTTCGGCATCCCGGACGGTACGGATCCCCAACACCAGCCCATACGCCGCGGCCACCCCGATGGCAGGCGCGCCCCGCACCGCCAGCCGGCGGATGGCGTCCGCCACATGCTCGGGAGTCACGCAGTCCATCCAGATCTCCTCCACGGGGAGGCGTGTCTGGTCTAGGAGGCGAAGGCCCGGTCCCTCCCACCGCATGGGGGAGAAGGGCTCGGGTTCCTGGACGGTCTGGGTCGCGGGCTGGGTTTCGGTCATGGCAGGACCATCTTATCCTCGATAGAATGGCCGCCTACCCGGCGGCGGTTCTGCTCAGCGTCCCGCCCCTTCCATGCAGCTCAAGCGAGGGAGTCCCTGTGAAAGGCGATCCAAAGAATCTTGGTTTCTCAACCCGCGCCATCCATGCCGGCCAGGAGCCGGACCCCCGGACCGGGGCGGTGGCCGTTCCCATCTACCAGACCTCCACCTACGTCCAGCATCAGCTCGGCGAACCGGCGGAGTTTGAGTATGCCCGCGTCCAGAATCCCACCCGCAGCGCGCTCGAGAAGCAGGTTGCCGCGCTGGAACGGGGGCACGCCGGCCATGCCTTCGCCTCCGGCATGTCGGCCATCGAAGCGCTGATGACGGTGCTCAAGTCCGGCGATCACACCGTGGTCTCGCGCAACGTCTACGGCGGTACCTTCCGCTACTTCACCCGCCTGCTGGAACGCCTGGGGTTGACCTTCTCCTGGGTGGACACCACGGATCTTGCCGCGGTCGAGGCGGCCTTCCGGCCCGAGACGAAGATGGTCTTCCTCGAGACGCCCACCAATCCGGTGATGGACGTCTCCGACATCGCCGCCGTCGCGAAGATCGCCCATGGCCGCGGCGCCCGCGTGGCGGTGGACAACACCTTTCTCTCTCCTTACCTGCAGCGGCCCCTGGAGCTGGGAGCGGATTTCGTCGTCCACTCCACGACCAAGTTCCTGGGCGGCCACAGCGACTCGATCGGCGGCGTCCTCATCTCCTCGACGGCGGAAGATGCAGAGTGGTTCGCCTTCATCCAGAAGTCGATCGGCGCCATCCTGTCGCCCTTCGACTGCTTCCTGACCATGCGCGGCATCAAGACGCTCGCCGTGCGCCAGGCGCGCCACGAGGAGAACGCCCGCCGCGTCGTCGATTTCCTGGTCCATCACCCCAAGGTGCAGCGCGTGTTGTACGTGGGGCTGCCGGACCATCCGGGCCATGAGATCCAGAAGCGCCAGGCCCACGGTTTCGGCTCCATGATCACCATCGAGATGGGGAGCTTCGCGGCGGCCAAGTGCATGCTCGAGCGCATGCGGGTGATGAGCTTCGCCGAGAGCCTCGGCGGCGTCGAGAGCCTCATCTCCCACCCCGCCAGCATGACCCACGCCTCGATTCCTCCGGAGCGCCGGGCCGAGCTCGGACTGACCGACGGTATGGTGCGGCTTTCGGTGGGAATCGAGGACGCGGAAGATCTGCTGGCGGACCTGGAGCAGGCGTTGGCCTAGGCGTCAATCCTCGTAGGCGCTCTCTTCTTCGTCATCCTCGTCGGCGAAGTCGGCGTTCTTGTCGACGCTGCCGGCGAGCCAGTCGAGGAAGCCCTGCTCGCCGCGGGTGACGCCGAAGGAGAGGATCTCGGGAAGCTCGTAGCTGTGCAGCTCACGAATCGTGGCCGCGACGCCCTCGAACTCCCCTTCCAGGGTCTTGATCAGCAGCAGCAGCTCGCCGTCCTTGCAGATCTTCCCCTTCCAGCGGTAGATCGAACGCATCCCCGGGAGGACGTTGACGCATGCGGCCTGCCGCCGGGCAACGATCTCGCGCGCGATCAAGTAGGCCTGCTCTTCGGTGCCGACGGTGGTGACGACGACGATCGCCCGCATGACAGCGACGTTACAGCACACGTTTGGAGGGAGTCAATCGCCCGTCAACCGTGCCATTTTTGCGCCTTGGAGTCATAGATGAGGGTGCTCACCTTGCCCGTGCGATCGAGCAGCCGCACGACCATCAGGTGCCCGTGGTTGTTGCTCAGATAGAGCGAACCCGGCGTCGAGGTGCCGAGCGGGCTGAAGGAGGCCAGGTCGGAGTCGTTGAAGCGGATCGGGTCGTCCAGGCGGTCCATCGGCGCGCCGGTGCTGGGATCCCGCGGCGGCGGTCCCGGCGGGAAGCCGAAGCCCACGTCGCGGCCCAGGAACTTGAGGCTCTGGGGCGGCATCACCTGGGGGTCCTGGCCGCTGATGATGTCTTGATTGAGCACGCCGTTGTTATTGCCATCCCGGTAGAGGGCGAAGGTAACCGCACCGGCCTTCTCGGTGTTGAACTTCACGGCCAGATTGGCGTTGTACCGCTGGGCGAAGCTGCGTGAGCTGCGCAGCACGCCGGCGATCTCGCCGGCCGCCATCTTCAGGCGCAAATCGTCGGTGCTCTGCATGAGCGGCGGCAGGCCGATGGCCAACAGCGAGCCCATCAGGGCCAGCAGGACGAGGAGCTCGATCAGGGTGAAGCCTTTCAACGCGGAGGTCATGGCGGCTTCCCGGAAGGTGAGAAGGCGGGAGGCGGGGAGATGGGCTCCCCGCCTCCCGCGCCTCTGTTACCAGCCAGCTCCGGTTGATCCGAGGCTGCCGTCGGCCGGCGAGGCGCTCTTCTCTTTCTTGGCTTTGCCGCCTTTGGCGCTCTTCCCCTTGGCCTTGCCCGAACGGCTGCTGCCAACTTTCTCCTTGAGCGTCGTATCCCCGGAGATGGCGAGGTAGGGCTTGAGAAGTTGGAAGGTCTTTTCGCCGATCCCCTGCACCAGCATCAGATCCTCGGTCTTCTTGAAGGGGCCGTTGTCCTTGCGGTACTCGACGATGCGATCGGCGACGCTCGGGCCTACCCGCGGCAGCATGCTCAGCTGCGAGGAGTCGGCGTTGTTGATGTTGACCCGCTTCGTGACCTCCGGCTTGTCCGCCTTGACCTCGGCCTTACCGGGAGCTGGGATGCAGAGGAGTGCGATGACCAGTCCGGCGACGGCGCGATAGACATGCTTCATGGTTGGGTTCCTTTCGTTGATTCCTGCGTGAATTGAAAAACTTCGACAGACCCTTCGTTGTCCCCTTTCCGTGCTGTGGAATCTCCGTCTTCTCTCTTCGCCACCTCCTCTCCGTGGTTGACGCGGCCCGGAGAGATCAAGGAACCTGCCAGCGGCCGGCAGCCAGCTAAAGCACTGAAGGCAAATGGCTTGAGTGAGTTGAGGCAGGCGAGGATCAGCAAGGGATCAGGCCGCCGCGCGGTGACCTGTCAGGGGCGATGCCGGCAAAGGCCCGCGGAACGGGCGTTCGCGGAGAAACGGGGGCTTGTCAGAGGAATCAGCGGCCCGCGCGTTGCTTTGCGGGCCGGGG
>DATIOS010000053.1:0-5525 GCA_035472915.1 Thermoanaerobaculia bacterium | reverse complement strand
CCGCAGCGGCTTCTTGTCCTCATAGGCGACGCGGCCGGCGAGCCGGAGCGTCTGGAGCCCGAAGCCGGGACGGTCGAGGATGGCCGCGGCGTGGGTGAGCTCGAGATCCAGCCGGCCGCCGCGATAGGAGCCCCGGGCGTCGATCTCCCGGGCGCTCCAGCTCCGCAGCCAGTCCGCCGCCGGCTTTTCGAGCGGCGCACCCCGCGCCTCGGCGCGCCGAATGACGATCGTCTGGATCTCCACCGCCGGTCCCGGCTCGACCTGGAGCGTCGACTCCGGAATCTTGGGCAGCGGCGCCGCGAGATCGACGCGCAGGCCGTCGGCGGTCAGCGATCGCACCACCAGCGGCCGGCTGCGCAGCGAGCCGGGATCGACCACAACCTCGATTCGTTCGGCGGTCGCCAACGGCGCGGCGCCCGGCGCCCCGAGCTTGACTTGGCGCAGCACCACGCCGCTACGGAGCCAGAGGGGCGAGAAGTCCTCGGCCGTGAAAGCAAGCCCGTAGTCCTGTCGCAGAACGGTGGAAAGCCGGTCCAGCACCGCCCGCCGCACCGCCCCATTCCGCAGCGCGGCCACCACGCCCAAGGCAAGCAGCACCGGCAACACCACGAAGATGACCAAGAACGCCAAGGCGATCCGGCGCAGGAGGCGGCGTCCGCGGGGGCGGGCAGGACTGGGAGCGGCATTGTCCATGGCGGTGCCAACCGAATCTTATCGTTCAAACCGCAACGCCGGCCGGTCTCGGCGATTCTGTGGAATGATTCCGCCCCGAGGGCACAACGCCCTCTCCCAAGGAGACCCGCCCATGGCCGCAACCCCGCAGGCCCCAGCCGGCAAGCCACGTCGACGCGTCAAGCCGCTGTTGTTTTTCTTCGTCTTCCTGATTCTCGTCGGCGGCGGTTTCGCCGCGTACGTATGGTCCGCCCTCCACATCAGCTACTCGGAAGGCGAGCGGGCCGGGTTCGTCCAGAAGTTCTCCCGCAAAGGTTGGATCTGCAAGACGTGGGAGGGTGAGCTCGCCATGATGAACCTACCCGGCACGATGCCCGAGCTGTTCAAGTTCTCGGTGCGCGACGCCGCCGTGGCCACCCGCCTCAATCAGACGATCGGCCAGCGCGTGCGCCTGCACTACGAGCAGCACAAGGGCGTGCCTTCCGACTGTTTCGGCGAGACGGAGTACTTCGTCACCCAGGTCGATCCAGTGGCGCCCTGAGCCCGGCTGCCACTAGCAGGCCGGCCAGGTCCTCCGGCACGGGCGCGACGATTTCCAGCCGCTCACCGGTCACCGGATGAATGAAGGCCACGCGCCAGGCGTGGAGGGCCTGGCGGGGAAAATCGCGGCAGGCCGCAGCGACTTCCGGATCGCCGATTCCCTTCCAGCGCGGCTCGCCATAGAGCGGATCGCCGACGATCGGCAGGCCCGTTGCCTGGAGATGGACCCGGATCTGGTGGGTGCGGCCGGTGACCAGCCGGCAACGCAGGAGTGTCACCCCCGCCAACTCCCCCAGCCGCTGGTAGAGAGTCACAGAGCCCCGTCCCGAGGTCTTCGAAACGATTCGGCGCTTCAGATCCTCCGGGTCACGGTCGATCTTCATCTCGATTCGGCCGCTTTCGAAGGGCGCCTGACCATAGGCGACGGCGAGGTACTCCTTCTCCGCGCCGGGAGCTTTGAGCGCCCTCGCCAAGCGGTAATGGACGGCCGGGGCCTTGATCACCATCAGCACGCCTGACGTGTCGCGGTCGAGGCGGCTCACCAGGCCGGGCCGCTGCCCCTCCGGCCAGCCCTGAGCCCGCCAGAGCAGGGCATTGATCAGCGTCCCCTGCCGGTGTCCCGGCGCGGGATGCGCCACCACGCCGGGCGGCTTGTCCAAAGCCAGAAAGTGCTCGTCCTCGTAGAGCACCGAGAGGGGCATCTCCTCTGCCACGATCTGCCGCCGCGGCGGAGGAGGCGGCAGCAGCAGCTCAACTTGATCGTCCAGGGCGACCCGGCTCGCGGGCTTGGTGGGCGCCCGCCCGTTCACCCGCACCTGGCCGGCGACGATCCAGGCCTGGACCTGCGCGCGGGTGACGTCGGCGCGGTCCGCCAGGTGTCGCATCAGGACGAGATCCAGGCGTCCGCGGGCGTCGCCGCGGTCGGCGCGGAAGGTGCGAAGGAGAGGCTCGCTGGCCACGGAGAGCCACTGTATCCGCTTGTCCCGCTTATCGACTGTTGAACACTGATTAAAGTTAGAGATCTCCACGTCCGGTTCTCTCCGGATTGTGAGCGGCGGCCGTCGCAGCAGGACTGCAGGGTCCCAAGCTCGCCCTGAAGGCGGGCTTTTGCGAGAAAGGAGCCGTCATGTCACGCAAGATCTTCACTCATGCAGCCGTCGTTCTGGTATTGGCCTTGGTGGGAGCGCAGGCCGCTTCGGCGAAGTACATCTACAGCTACGCCGTGAAATTCGTCTGTGGCTACAACAACACCAACATCGGCATCTCGTCCGACGGCAAGGACGTTGGAGAGCCCCCGGTCAAGTTCGGCAACTACGCCACCGAGGTCAACATCTTCAACTTCAACGTCAACCCGACGGTTCCGTCCGACGCCATCATCCAGAAGGATGCGATCCTGCTGGTCGACAAGGGCAGGCCCGTCGCCCGCGAGCCGAAAGTGGCAGGCTTCTCGGGCACCTCGGACCACATCACCCTGTTGTCTCAGCAGGCGACGATGGACGACTGCAACCGCATCGCCGAGATGCTTTGGGGCGCCGTGCCTCCATTGCCGTTCCCGCTGACGATCGGCTTCCTGGTCATCCAGAGCACCGTCGAGCTCGACGTGAGCGCCGTCTACACCGCCCAGACCTGCGCCAACTGGGCGGCCTCTCCTGAAAAGCTCGAGTGCCTGGACTCCAGCGGCAAGCTGCAAAGCGCCAGCGTCTCGATCGACGTCAACCAGGTGACGGGCCACAAGCTGTTCTAAAGTCCGAGCTGGTGCCAGCCAATGTAGAGACGCCCTACGGGGAACCCCGTGGGGCGTCTCCGACGCGGGCACGAATTCCCAGCAACCGCAGACCTATCGCGGGCACATCTACATTGGCTGGGCACCAGTATCGTCCGTCCTGCCTGCCACGAAGCGGTCGTAGAGCACCATCGCCGCGGTGGCGGCGAAACCGATGACTGAGATCACCCACCACATGGCGCTGGGTTCGGTGGAGCCGCGGACGAACCGCTGCACGAGCGATCCAGCCAGGACGCCGCCGATCACCGAGCCGATCGCCACCGGCAGGAAAGCGAAGCCCATGAACGTCCCCACCTGATCGCGCGGCGCGAGGTCCGCCACGTATTCATAGAAGCGCGGGGCCTGCATGGCCTCGCCCAGCGCGAGCACGAACATGGCCGCCACCACTGACTGCCAGGTGTGGAAGAAGGCGATGATCAGCCACGAGCAGGAGGCCACGAAAAAGCCGGCGGTCATCGCTCGGATCGGCCGCCAGCGCCGTACCAGGGCCGCGATGGGTACGGTCACCACGATCAGCGTCCAGGCGTCCACCGTCTCGATCAACTCGAAGCGCTCGAAGTGGAGCGACTCGGTGAGATAGAAAGGCAGCGAGTAGAACATCTGCCAGAACATGATCCAGAAACCCGAGAAAATCACCAGGAAGCCAATGAAGCGGCCGTTGCCGAAAACCAGGATCATGTCGCGCAAAACCTTACTGAACGACGTCGGCGCCACCTCGCCGGGAGCGCGTTCCGGCTCGCGGAAAAAGATGAGCGTGCCGAGGAGGCAGAAGAAAGAGGTGATCGACGACACCACCAGCACGTACTCGATCCCCAGGCTCTGCCGTACCTGCAAGGCGAGGATCGGACCCATCGCGCCACCGAAGTTGACCAGCGTGTAATAGATCGAATATCCCAACGGCTTGGTCTGCGGCGTGGTGGTGCGCGCCACCGTGCCCACGATGCAGGGCTTGATGAGCGAGCCGCCCACGGCGGTCAACATCAGCACCGCCAGGATGTAGGGAAGGCGTCCCACGGCGCCGACGATCGACTGGGCGAATTGAAGCCCCGCCATGCCGATGAGGAAATACCCGACGCAGAAGATGGAAAAGCAGGCCGCGAGGCTTTTCTTGAAGCCGTAGCGGTCCACCACCGTACCCGCCAGGACCGGCAGGAAGTACAGAACGCCCGAAAACAGCCCGGCGAGGGAGCCGGCCGCTTGCGGCCCCAATCCCACGCGTTGAGCCAGATAGATCGTCAGCACCGCCTTCGAGCCATAGAAAGCGAAGCGCTCGAAAAGCTCCAGGACGTTCGCCACCCAGAAGGTGCGAGTGAAGCCGGACGCGACCTCCCGCAATTTCATGCTCATGCCACCTTTCGTTCCTGCTGTTCAGTGCGCCGGCGCAAGGTGCTGTGCCTGCGGCCGTAGAAGAAGTAGATCAAGAGGCCGATCGCCAGCCAGACGATCAACCGCAACCAGTTTTCCGAAGGGAGCGAGAACATGAGCAGCAGGCAGCTCGCGATCCCCAGGATGGGAACCAGGGGCACCAAAGGCACGCGGAAAGGCCGCTCGGCATCCGGGTGCGTGCGGCGCATGATGAGCACGGCCGCGCAGACTATCACGAAGGCGAAAAGGGTTCCCATGTTGACCAGCATCAAGAGCACGTCGATGGGCAGGAACGCGGCGAGCGAACCCACGAAAAGGCCGGTCACGAGGGTCGATTTCCACGGCGTGCGGAAACGTTCGTGAACGGCGCCGAAGAAGCCCGGAGGGAGCAGGCCGTCGCGAGCGATGGCGAGCAGGATACGCGCCTGGCTCAGCATCGTCACCAGCAGCACGGAGGTGATGCCCGCGATGCCGGCGAGAGCGATGAGGAACTGCGCCCAGCGCAGTCCCACGCGCCGGAAGGCGTCGGCCACCGGCGCGTTCATGTCGAGCTGATCGTAGGGGACCATACCGGTGAGCACGCCGACGACGAGAATGTAAAGCAACGTGCAGAGCACGAGCGAAACGATGATGCCGATGGGCACGTCGCGCTGCGGGTTTCGGGCCTCCTCGGAATGTGTGGAAACCGAGTCGAAGCCGATGTAGGCAAAAAAGGCCAGAGCGGCGCCGGCGAGCATGCCCACCGGCTTGCCTCCGGCGTCGCTCTGGCCGAGGAGAGTGTGGCCAAAAACCTGCAGGCCGGTGAAGCCGAAGGGAGCAAAAGGGTGCCAGTTGGCGCGACTCACATAGAAAGCGCCGACTCCGATCACGAAGAGGCAGGCAGCCACCTTGATTCCCACCAGTGCGGTATTGAAGCTGGCGCTCTCTTGAATGCCGATCACCAGCACACAGGTGATCAGCACGACGATCAACAGCGCGGGAAGATTGATGATCGATCCCGTGGCGATCAGCCGGCCGAGCTGCGGGTTGTAGTTCACGATCGGCCCCGCGAGGGCAGGGGGAAGCTTCCAGCCGAAGACATCGAGCACACTCTGGAAGTAGCCGGACCAGCCGTTCGCCACCGTCGCGGAGCTGACCGCGTATTCGAGAACGAGGTCCCAGCCAA